>NZ_AP026830.1:304018-608037 GCF_026000775.1 Vulcanisaeta souniana JCM 11219
CTTAACGCCTATTTTCAGGGCTATGTCCTATCATAGGTATGACGTTATTGATTATTTCAACGTTGATGATGATTTAGGCGGTAATAAGGTGTTCAGTGAATTATTGAGGAGTGCGCATGACCTCGGTATTAAGGTCATACTTGACTTACCCATTCACCATACAGGTTCTAATCACCCTGCCTTTAAGGCAGCCCTGGATGGCGACCCAGGATACTCCCGTTGGTACTACATTTATGATGGCGATTATGAGAAGTTCATGGATGTCAAGAGAATGCCAAAGCTTAACATGAAGTTTGCCGGTGAATGGATTAAGGGTGTCGTGCTTCACTGGTCGCTAATGGGGGTTGATGCCTTCAGGATTGATGTCGGCGCAGGCATACCGCCCTGGTTCCTCTGGGACTTGAGGAGCTTCATTAATAAACCGTTAATTGCCGAGGTCTGGGGCGACCCATTTCTCTGGGGGAATGCCGTTGATGGAGTCATGAATTACCAGGCCTGGGAACCACTCACTAAGTTTCTGCGTGGTGAAATAAGTGCCGACGAATTTGCGCAAGTGCTTAGCAGACAGTTGAAGCTATTGCCAAGGAACTTCTTAGTGAATTCCTGGCTCTTCATAGATACTCATGACACGCCAAGGGCAATAACAATGTTCAACGGCGATACTGAGAGGTTTAAGGCAGCGTTAGTGTTCATATACACCTGGGTTGGGACGCCAATGTTCTACTACGGTGATGAAGTAATGCTCGAGGGTGGTCCCGACCCCGATAATAGGCGGTGCATGGATTGGAAAAAGACCCGTGAATTCAAGGACCTTCAAGAGTTCATAAGGAAGTTAACGGAATTAACGATCATGCCAAAACGCGTGATAGCAAATTCAAGCGAATTAATTTACCAGAGTGATAATCTTGAGGTTAGATTAAGTAACGAACCACGGAAATACAGAGGTGGTATCCTAAGCGGTGAGTACTTCATTGTAAGAAATAGATAACTCGCCAAAGATCACGGATATTTAATGAACATTAATAGATTTTTAATAATGAGTATACCCTAGTATAATTATATAAATAAATATCTAATCTTTGTCTTCTTTATTTATGATCATGCATAAACTATATAAATAAATTATGATAATACTTTTAAATCTGTTCATAATACCTAAGATACGTATGAGTAGGCTAGGACTATCTACGGGCGCTATAATAGGTATAATAGTTGCTGTGATAGTGATAATAGTCGCAGTAGTGGCCGTAGTCTACCTATACAAACCCTCAAAGCCATCAACACCAGCGCCGCCACCAACACCGCAAAACTCATCATCAACGACACCACCACCCCCACCGCCGCAAAACACGACATCAACGCAAACGACTGCACCAGGTTTTACAATACCAGTGTCAGATTTCACACCGCAAAATGCCTATAACTCAAGTTTTGCTCAAACCTTCTGTTCAACGGTTGGTAGTGTAACAATAACTGTCTGGGACACCTACAGCGTTAGTGAGGATGAGGCCTTCAATGCATCATTAGCTTCCTTTGAGCAGTTGTATCCATGTATACACGTTGAGGTCACCTATGGCGTTGGTATTGCAACTAGTAACTTCATATCAGCTGCAAAGGCAGGCCAAGCCCCAATTGTATATAGGGATTCAAGCGATGATGCTGGTAAGTTATTTGCCGCAGGCCTACTGCTCAACCTAAGTGAGTACTTACCACCATCAGTATTCGACCAATACCTACCCACTGCCGCCCAGAACTTCTATCTAAGCACACCAAGTGCCCATGGTTATTATGGCCTACCTGACAATATAAACTACATAGTAATGTTCTACAACAAGCAATACATGTCATCACCACCAAACACCACAGACCAACTAATCAACATGTGCCTGCAGGTCAACAGTACATATCACGTGTGGTGCATTGCCTATGGCGTTGGTTCCGAATGGGGTTATAGATTCGCAGCTTGGTTCGCTGGCTTTGGCGGACAAATATTTGGTCCAAACGACATGCCGCAACTTAACTCAAGCGCCATGGTCAATGCCCTGGAGTTCTGGTATAATTTAACGTATGGTCTACACATAAATGCCCCAGATATGAGCCCAAGCCTTGAGGGGCAATTATTCACGAGTAATGAGACCGCCATCATTTTTGACGGGCCTTGGGATCTCGGGACATACTTCAAGGCCCTTGGTTGCAACCTAGGTGCCGCGCCATTGCCTGTCGTTAGTCAGACAGGGCTACATGCAAGTCCGTTCATAGGTAGTACTGGTTGGGTAATTGCATCGCCGCAGGCCAGTGGCGCTACACCGCAGCAGTTGGAGGCTGCGTTAGTATTCATACTATACATGACTGGACCACAGGCAGATCTCAACCTATGGAATTATGCGCATGATATACCTGCCAATCTACAGGCCTATAACCAGGCAGTTAGTCAATTAGAAACTGGGCAATTATCACCATCATGTCTCAACGGCATTATGGAGGGTATATTCGCCCAGGCTCAGTATGGCCAGAAATTCCCCAACATACCAGCAATGGCTTACTACTGGAATGCATTCCACCAATACGCAACTGCTTATTTTGCTAACCAGACAACTGCTCAAGCCGCTGCCCAGGGCATGGAGCAATACATGCTTCAGCAGATTGCTCAGTCGGGTGGTTAATCAAGGTGACTTATAATGGATCCCCTTCAAAAATTAGACCGTATTTTTATCCAATATCTTTACCTCCTCCCCATAATAGCAATTGCATTATTCCTATTCCTATATCCGGTAGCCTATGCCGTATATATTTCATTTACAAACTTCAATCTTTATCATCTATTTCATTACACATTTGTTGGTTTGAAAATATATGAACAATTATTAACAAGTAATACATTCTATACGTTATTGTTAAACACTGTAATCTGGACGGTGGGTAGTTTAATACCCATGGTACTCGTAGGGTTCATACTAGCCCTAATACTTAATCAGAGAGATATTAAGGGTAGGAATGCCTTCTTCACGTTGCTCCTGGTTCCCTGGGCATTCCCGGCATACATATCCCTGGTGATTTGGTATGGTATGTGGAATTATGAGTATGGAATTGTCAATAAATTCCTTGGGCTACTTGGAATACCGCCAATTAATTGGTTAACGTTTACAAACACTGCTTGGGCTGCGTTAATACTAACGAACCTATGGTTGTCATTCCCATACTACACTGCTGTCTTTCTATCAAGCCTACAGAGCATACCCATTGAATTGTATGACATTGCCGTGGTTGATGGCGCCAATGCATGGCATAAGTTCAGGTATATAACATTACCCTTAATGAGGAGCGCCATAGCCTTCGTTAGCGTTGGCGGCTTCGTTTTTACATGGAATAATTTTTACCCAATATACATACTAACCAGTGGTGGTCCTGGCATATCCACGGACATACTGATTGTCTATACATACCAAGAGGCATTCTCCTACGGTTATTATAATATAGCTGCCGCATACTCCGTGATCTCAACAATTATCCTAGCAATCATGGCCATATTAATGCTTAGGGTTGGTAGGGTTCTCGAGGCGATAACATGAGCAATAGGTACAGTTTAAAAAATAGGGTAATTAGTTGGTTTAGGCTTGGTATATCATACATCGTGCTTACGGTGACTGCAATCATAGCAATATTCCCAATATACTACATAATAATTACATCAGTAAACCCAATACCGACCCTGGCCTCAGTAACCCTACGCTCGCTCCTACCTGAGAATACGTCCCTGGAGGCTTATTACTACATATTGTTTAAGGAACCATTCCTACTATGGCTGAGGAACAGCCTAATCCTAGCAACAGGCACGATAGTCATCACGGCAATAGTAGCCTTCATAACCGGCGCGGCTCTCTCAAGGTTTAGTGTTCCAGGAAAGACTGCCCTGATGGTGACCATCTATGTAATGACCTTCTTCCCATTCGCAGCAACTGCATTACCTCTATACCTAATGTTCGCATCACTGGGTATGCTTAAGTATGCGTGGTCCACATACGTAGGCTTAATCCTAGCCTACTCAGGGGGCAACTCAATATTTGGTTCATACCTAGTCAAGGTATTTCTCGATAGAATACCAAAGGATTATGAAGAGGCAGCATTAATTGATGGGTTAACTAGGTTTGAGGCATTTTTCAGGATCCTCCTACCAATGGCTAGACCAATAATCGCATTCGTAGCACTACTTGCATTCATGGGGGCCTATACAGATTATGCATTGGCATACGCATTCATAGCAAAGGGTAGTATGTGGACATTGACCCTTGGCATGTATTACCTGGCATTCGTGAATAGGGCAACGCTGTATAACGTGCTCGCGGCATTCTCTGTGCTTATGGGAATACCAATATTCGCAATATTCATTGCGTTCCAGAAGTACCTGGTGCAGATATATGCAATGGGCGGTGTTAAGGCATAGAGGAATTGAAAATAATTAAAAGAATAATTGAAAAGAAAAATTTAAATATCTAAAAATACTCAAATAATATGACAAATAAAATAATATATCCGTCAATTCTTTTACTAATAGTAGCAGCAATACTCATAGCACCCATAACCCATGCCCAAAGCTCATGTCCATACATAGTGTCCTTTAATGTGACACCAACGTCAGGTCCTGTGTACATAACCGTGGCAATAACAGGGCTACCAGAAGGCCACGAGGCTTACCTACACTGGGGCATTGAGCCATATCCGGGGGTCCTGGTCAGACATTACCGATACATTAATGACTTGGAATGGGACCAGTTACGTAGCTACCATCGGGCCTTTCCAACCGGATACCTGGGTTGCCTGGGTATTCCATGATGCAACCACGAACACCTGGATTAACTATCAATGCGTACCCTTCTGGAACTAGAACGTTGACGTTAATCCACCGAACCAGGGATATACATGGGCCTACGTCTATCCAAACGGCTCAATACTAATAACAATGCTCGGTAGGGCGCCGGACAACATACTCCTCTGGTACGGCCTAACCTCAGGCCCTGGAAATGTACCTTGGTACACTACTAGTGGTACATCTGGAGCCATGAATGCCGCGATGACGTTTAACCCACTTTGGGGCAATTACTCGGTTATGATAGGCCCACTCCAGCCAGGACAGTGGATCCAGTGGGTCTATTGGGACACGACGACTAATACCTGGCTCCACTGCTCAGCCAACCTAATAAGCGGTGCAGTAACATGCACACCCAATGGAAACTTCGCAATACAGGACGTGTACTCACCGTTGGTGTTCATAAATGCGACGTATAGTAAGTATGTTTACTTAGTTGGTCAGAATGCCACTGTCTACGTTCTTTTCGAGAATGAATTTGGCAAGCCTGTTACTGTTAATATGACGCTTACCGTAAATAATGAGGAGTTTAATTACTATGATGTAACGATAATGCCGGGTTACTACATAGTGGCGTTGAACTTCACGGTGAACGTGCTGCAAGGAATATATACACCAATGCTCACGGTGTATAGCCTTGGCACTACGTTAACTCAATCCTCATTGCCAAGTCTCTACGTACTCAATACAACGGGTAAGTCACCACTTAGCCTAGTCATTGTGTGGAACATGCATCAGCCGCTTTACATTGAGCCAAACGGGACATGGGAGCAGGCCTGGGTCTTGCTTCACACGTGCCATGACTTCCTATGGAATGGGACATGGATCGGCGCCTATGAGTTACACGCGATCTTGCTCAGTGAGTATAATGTGAGTGCTACCATAGACTTCACGCCAGTACTTCTGTATCAGTGGGAGACAATATTGACTGAAGGCACATTCCCATACTCACCCGTTTGGCCAAGTCCATCAACACTCAATGTAAACATGACCCAGTGTCTCGAGGCTATAAACTACACGATAAGCCTATACAGGGAGCTTGCCCAGGAGGGTAAGGTCGAGGTACTGACCGTGCCATTTTACCACCCACTGCAGGCAATAATTTATGACAATGGTTGGCAAAGTGACCTCCTGGCTCAAATACTCATGGGTGAGGAAATGACCGAGGAGATATTCGGCGTTAAGGCAACTGGTGCTTGGACACCTGAGATGGCATTCAACATGGGCTTGGTCCACCTATATAATGAGACTGGCATTGAATTCACAATACCCGATGCCCAGGCATTCCTGCCCTATGCAACTGTGGTTAATGGCACTCCATCACCCTATGGGCCGATAATTGTTGGGGATTCAACAGGTAAGCAAATAATAGTACTGTTTAGGGATACGGATCTTTCCAATACATTCTCATTTGCATACTTCAGTCAGTCACCGCAGGTAACCGCTAGGGAACTAATTCATTACCTCGCCAGTATATACATGCAGAATCCGGGTGCTGTAGTCGTCGTAGCGCTGGACGGTGAGAACCCACTAATTTTCAACCCAACCACAGGACCCGCTGATTTACAGGCTATTTATCAAGTACTCTCTGAGTACCAGGGTACCTGGTTCATAACACAGACAGCCAGCGAGGCCATAGCAACTCACAAACCCATAGCCGTTTTAACGAACTTACCTGAGTCCTCATGGGCCCTAAACCTGAACAACTGGAATAATGGCTACACAGGTAAGGTTGAGATTTGGCGCTCGGTGGCCCTGGCTAGGGAGTACCTTGTGGCGTTTACGAATGCTGTGAACATGCCAATATCACCCGTGGTACCACCACCCTTCAACACAACGCCAAACTCGACAAAACCAATATACACACCGTGGAATTACCTATACGTTGCCGAGGGCAGTGACTGGACTTGGCAAACAGGACCTCCGAACTACGGTCCAGCGTGGTTCCAAGAGCAGGCATTAACGTACACGAGCGCCATAATTAACACCATAGAGAATTATTTGACTGAGATTAGGCTTGTTAAGTACGTGGTTGAGGATGACGCCGTAGTACTACAGATATACAACGGCCTGAACTACACATTATATGTAACGCTAGTGGTGAGTAATGGCACGTATACGATTGCCAAGCCCGTAGTGTTGATGCCTCACCACATAACGACAATACCCATTATAGGCATTGAAAATGCAACAACGGCTCAATTATACTCGCCGGTTACCGAGTACGAGCTTGGCGATCACCCAATACCGATTAATCAATACGGATTCCCACTGGCTACGTTTACCCTCAGCCCAGGCAATTCGCAGGCGATGTCGGCGATGCAGGGAGGATCTAGTGAATTGATAGCAAGCCTAATAGCAATTTTACTTAGTGCATCAGTCATAATGATAATCATACTGATTCAGAAGGGCCCATTTAGGTAATTCCTGCTGAACGATGATGTTTAAATTAAACTCATTTCTCCTCTTTAACCGATTCCCTAGATACCATTGAGTAATACCTACTAAGTACAGGGCACCCACGGCCACCATTTAGGCAAAAGTTGATGAACTTACTCCTACTGACCCTCCAGTCCTCAGGTGGCATGAGTATGCAACGCTCGCCATCATACGTCCTCTGATAAAAAATGCACCTATTCCCACTAGATGACACAGAAGTCACGATGAGTTAGGCCTTATTTTTATTACTCCTGCTCAATTTCTTCTTCAATTCCCTTAAACAAGCCTCACAGCATAGGTAATACGTCCTCCTACCCCTCCTGTATATTATTGGCACCGTTATGGGTCCACCACAGTAATCACACACCAAACCAACACTAATTAACTGCCTACTCACGGGTCTCAACGCTATGTAAACCTCATCCTTATCCCTAAGCCCATCAATGATAGTTACCAACTCATTGAAGTCCCTAGCCCTCATAATTACTATGTACCTACCATCAACCAATTTATAGCAGTCACCAAGGTCCGCATGAGGTTCCCTAGTTATTATGAATGCCCTTGGTGAATCCTCTGGTACATCCACCGTGAATTTAATGCCCTTATTAATCAACGACCTTAATGCCCTATACACGGTCACCCTCGACACGCCGAGTCTCTCGGCTATTTCTGAAACACTAGCCCTGGCATTCTCCCTAAGTATGTTTAATACTCTGATCTCAATATCCGTGAATCTAGAAACAACTGTTTCTTGTCTCATTGAGTATGGATTAACAAATTGTTCTTGATAAACTATACAGTTCAGTGCATTGGCTGCATATCTGTATGAGCAAGGCTATAGATCCCGTATGTGGTATGGAGGTTGATACGAGTACGCAGTATAAAACCATCTATAAGGGTAAGGTGTATTACTTCTGCTCGCCGATGTGTAAACGGGCATTTGAGGCAAACCCAGAATATTACCTGACGCACGGTCCTCAGGGAATGCCGCATGAGCATTAGGTGAGTTGGGTGGGTATTAATGATGAATTGAGTAAGGTGAGTATTGGACTTAGATTCAGTAATGGTAGGGAGGTCCACTTTAAAATCATTGGAATGCACTGTGCGACTTGTTCCCTGACCGTGCAAAAGGCGTTATTATCGGTTAATGGCGTGCTATCGGCCAGCGTCAGTCTTGCCAATGATGAGGCGGTCGTGATAGTTGACCCAGCGGTGTTCGACTATGCCAAGGCCCTAAAGGCCGTGCAGGGGGTTGGTTACGATATCTACAGGGAAACACTAACATTCATGCTCAAGGGCCTTGAGCCTGAGGAAGTCAATACAATAGTCAGGGCACTACATGCCCCAGGGGTATTCAGTGTTGTTCCGAATCCCGTTAATCACACAGTAACTATTACGTACAATCCATTGGAAATCGATGAGGGTGGACTTAGGGCGATCATTGAGAACGCAGGTTTTAAGGTAATTGGCGTGAGTAAGGGAGGTACTGAGGACTTTGACGTTGATAGGAAGGCCGTTGAGACAGACCTAAAGGACATTAAGGCTAAGCTTACTGTGGCAATTCCTTTAACCGCCCTTATATTCTTACTCGAAGCCCTAAGCATTGTGGGGATCATACCAGGTGCTTTATATGCCATTGCATCCTTCGCCTTATCGACCCCAGTCCAGTTCTACTCAGGAATGCGCTTCATTAGGGGTGCCGTCAGGGCCTTTAGAAATGTCACCGCCAACATGGACACCCTAGTAACGTTAGGTACTTTGTCGGCATACGTATTCAGTGTGCTAGTACTGACTCATGTGATTGGTGGAGACGTATTTTTTGACTCGAGCGCGGCGATAATCACGTTCATATTAATTGGTCGTTACCTGGAGACGAGGCTTAAGCTTAGGGTTGGCTCGACAATGAGAGAATTAGCCAGGCTTTACCCAAGGAGCGCCAGGGTAGTCAGGAGTGGCGTTGAGACTTTGGTCTCAATTAATGAGGTTAAGCCTGGTGATATTGTGGTTATTAAGGAGGGTGAGGTAATACCGGTGGATGGCTATGTGGATGGTGGTGAGGGTTATGTGGATGAATCTGTGATGACGGGGGAGCCAAGGCCAAGGCATAAGGGCATCGGCGACCTGGTGCTGGCTGGTACGATACTTGCGAGGGGTTACTTGAGGATTAAAGTGACAAGAAGCGGTGAGTATGCCTTTATTGCGCAGGTAATTAAGCAGGCGAGACAAGCTCAGTCACTTCGTTTACCGATACAATCACTCGTGGATAGGATTGCCTCGTACTTCACCTGGTTTGTGATTTCTGCCGGCGTGTTGACATTCATGGCTTGGTACCTAATTGGTGCACCAATTTACATGGCCGTGCTTCACATGGCCTCCGTACTTGTGATCGCGTGTCCATGTGCCCTCGGTCTCGCCACGCCAATTAGTGTTGTGGCCGGCACAAACAATGCCCTAAAGCATGGTATCTTGATTAGGGAATCTAGGGCAATAGAGCTTAGCCCTGGAATTAAGGTGGTGGCCTTTGATAAGACTGGCACCCTGACTAGGGGTAGGTTTGAGGTTATTTCCGTATTTGGTGACGAAAAGACCCTATACTATGCGGCAATAGCTGAGGGAGGTTCTGAGCATCCAATAGCCAAGGCTATTCTTGAGAGGGCTAGGGAGGTTTATGGCGAGGTGCCCAGTGCAGAGAGTTATGACTCAGTGCCTGGTATGGGTGTCATTACTCAGTGGAATGGTTTAACCATAGGTGTTGGTAATGAGAAATTGATTAAGGGCTTTGAGGCAAGGATTAACCCAGAGATTGAGAACAAAGCTAATGATAGTGTCGGTGAGGGCTTCACGGTGGTTTACGTCATAGTTAATAACGAGGTATCGGGGGCGATAGCGCTTGGTGATTCTCCGAGGCCTGAGGCTCCCATGGTTATCAGCGAGTTGAGGCGCATGAATATTATTCCCATGATGCTCACTGGTGATAATACTGAGGCCGCGAAGGTAGTTGCCAAGAAATTAGGCATTGACTATGTATATTCGGGATTAATGCCTGACGAGAAGGCCGAAGTGATTAAGGAGTTAAGGGATAAGTTCGGCATTACTGTAATGGTCGGCGATGGGGTTAATGACGCGGTAGCATTGAAGGCTGCCGATATTGGCATAGCCATGGGTGCGGGTACGGACATAGCCAAGAGCGTCGGTGATGTTGTGCTATTAGATAGCGACTTGACAAAAATACTGAGCTTCATTAAATTATCAAGGAAGATACTAAGTAACATTAGGTTCAATATACTGTACGCGTTCATGTATAACGTAGTATTGATACCGATAGCTGCGGGTGCCATGCCCGGGCTCACAGTAAGACCCGAATGGGCTGGCTTGGCGATGGCGTTGAGTAGCATAACAGTAACGCTTAATGCGCTACGGCTTAGGTATAGCCATGTCTGAAAATAGGAAAAAGACTGAGATAAGTTAAATAACACCCCTGTATATTGCCTAGTTAGTATGGGTGTTATTGTGGAGATAGCCATAGACCCTATAGGTACTAACTCCCCAAGCGTTAGTAACTACATTAAGGTGGCGATAGATGTGATTAGAAGGTCAGGCTATAAGTACGAGGTCGGCCCCATGGGGACGTCAATTGAACTGCCAAGTATCGAGGCTTTGGGTAAGTTGCTCCAGGATATTCACGACACTCTCTACAGGGCTGGTATTAAGAGGATCGTTACTACAGTTAGGATTGATGATAGGAGGGATAAGGCAATAACCATGGAGTATAAGGTTGAGAGGGTTAGTAAGTGATATGGTTAAGATACGTGTTAGGCTTGGCACGGTATTTGATGATACAGAGTTCTTTGAGGTTAAAATGAATTGTACCAAGTGCGGTAGGTGCTGTTTAAATACGGAAATGGAGCTTTTACCTGAGGATATAGAGAGGATAACGGGGCTTGGTTATAGGGTTAGGGACTTTGCGGTATTTGATGGTGAGATATGGAGATTGAGGAATGTGGATGGTCATTGCGTATTTCTTAACCCACAGACCATGGAGTGCACTATATATGAGAATAGACCGATTGGCTGTAGGTTATACCCGTTGGTGTATGATGATATTGAGGGTCCATATATTGATAGGGAATGCCCTGCATGGAACACCGTAAAGCAAAGCGAGTTAGATAGATTGGGGAGGTTCTTGGCATTGTTCCTAGCGAGGTCGAGACAGACTAATCAGTGGGTCAGGATTAGGTATGGTTTTCGTCATTAATCATTTTATCTTTATCAAGAATATTATTTGTTTTACTCCCAGTGTAAATCTTCAAAGCCTTTCATTATATTAATTTAAGCATATTTCTAGTTTGTACAGTCATTGTTTTATATGATTCATAATTATTTTATTAAGTCATTCCAACATTCCTATGAGTTTATATTTAACTATTTTTATCATTTAGAGATAAATAATCTACCAGAAGCATTTATAAAACCCCCAGTATTTACGGTTCATGAGTTAATATGGCTGGTGTAACTGAATTCGTGATCCTAGGCAGAGGGGGGCAGGGTGGAGTCACCGCCGCCAGGATCCTAGTGTCTGCGGCTCTTAAGGATGGCAAGTGGGGCCAGGCAATTCCTGAGTTTGGCGCTGAACGTAGGGGTGCTGTTGTTAAGTCATACGCTAGAATTGCGGATAAGCCGGTGCCTCTCCACAGTAATGTAAAGAAGGCCGACGTTCTCATTGTACTGATATCCAATGTTCTTGACTTAGTCAATATCGATGAATTAATGAAGAGCAGAGATTCAATAATCATTGTTAACTCTCCATCCCCAATAAAGACGGGCTATAGGACTTACTATGTCGATGCAACGTCAATAAGTGAGAAGCTGGGTCTCATTATTGCTGGATGGCACATAGTGAGCACACCATTGCTCGGCGCAGTCGCCAGGGTCACTGGCGTGGTTAGTCTTGAATCCATTATTAATTCACTGCCTGAGTTCGTTGGTAGGGAGAACCTTGTTAAGTTAAATGCCGAGGCCGTTAAGCTAGGTTATGAATCCGTCAGGGGTGGTGAAAAATGAGCGTTGCCGAGAGAATAAGGGGTTCCCTCTTGTCAAAACCTGCGGAAGGAGCTGGCGGTAGGACAGGTACCTGGAGGGTATACAGGCCAATCGTTAATTACTCCAAGTGCACGAAGTGCGGTATTTGCTGGCTTTACTGTCCCGAGAACGTCATTGATTGGCTTGAGGACAAGAGCGTTAGGATTAACTATGATTATTGCAAGGGCTGTGGAATCTGTGCTGATGTTTGTCCGGTTAAGGCAATAGACATGGTAAAGGAGGGGGTGGTGTGATATGAGTAGTCAGGTACCCCTCGCTAAGCAGGTTAGGAAGGTCTTGGTTGGGGATCACGCAGTTGCCGAGGCTGTTAGGTTAGCAAAGGTTAACATTGTTTCTGCCTATCCCATAACACCGCAGACGTTGATTGTTGAGAGAATTAGCGAAATGATTGAAAGAGGAGAGTTAAGGGCTGACTATGTTAGGGTTGAGAGTGAATTCGCTGCGCTGGCCACGGTGTACGGAGCAGCGGCAGGAGGCGCCAGGGCATTCACTGCAACCTCTAGTCACGGGTTATTCTATATGTATGAAATGCTCTGGTGGGCGGCGGCTTCGAGGGTTCCCTTGGTTATGGCGGTGGTCACCAGGGCATTGGGTCCTCCGTGGAACATACATGATGAGCACACGGATATACTGGCAATGAGAGACAGCGGTTGGATAATCGGTATGGCTCAGAATGTGCAGGAGGCCTTTGACATGACATTAACGGCCTTCAAGATCAGTGAGGATGAAAGGGTACTATTACCGGTAGCCGTTGGGCTAGATGGTTTCATCCTCAGTCATACGGCTGAGCCCCTCGATGTGCCATCACAGGAGGATGTGGATGCATGGTTACCTCCAAGGAACCCGAGGATTCCATACGTGATTGAACCTGGTGGCGAAGCCATAACCATGGGTAATTTACCTGGAAACGATGTATACCATGCAATACTTAAGAAGTATATGGATGAGTCCATGGAGTCTGCGAAGAAGGTTATTGCTGAGGTTTATGACGAGTATGGTAAGTTGACAGGTAGGAATTATGGGCCATTGACCGAGTGCTACAGGTGTAGTGATGCCAAGTATCTAGCCGTGTCAATGGGTGCGTGGAGTGGGGATATAATGAATGCAATTGATAGGCTCAGGAATGAGGGTTACTCAATTGGTTTATTGAGGATTAGGTACGTCAGGCCCTTCCCCGAGGAGGACATTAGTGGGTGGATCAACGGTATGAGGGGCATTATAGTCTTTGATAGGGATTACTCTGCGGGCATGGGTGGCGTATTGGCAGGTGAGATTAATGGTTTGGTGCCTAATAATGTCTCCTTCGAGGGTGTCTTGGCTGGTCTTGGTGGGTTTGATGTTTCAGCAGATGAATTCAAGGCTATAATGAGGGATTTTGTGGATAAGACCGAACGCGAGGGCCTAGTGAGGATTAGGAAGTATTGGTATATACCGAAGATTGAGAGGTGATGGGCATGGTCACCATAACAGAGCTACACAAGTACGGTAAAACCAAGTTCATAATGCCTGGTACAGCTGCATGCCCTGGTTGCCCATTGCAGGTTGGCATGAGGCAGTTGGCGATGGCGCTTGATGGGAAGTTCGCCATGGTAATACCGGCTGGTTGTTCAAGTGTGATACCTGGTGTCGCTCCATACACTGCATATACAGTACCTGTGCTTCATGTACCATTTGCATCAAGTCCAGCGGTGGCCAGCGGCTTAGTGAGGGCTGTTAAGCAAAGGGGTGTTAATGGGCCTGTGGTTGTTTGGGCTGGCGATGGCGCTACTGCCGACATAGGCTTCGCCGCATTAAGCGGTGCTGCCTATAGGGACGAGGACATCCTCTATGTGATGGCTGATAATGAGGCCTACATGAACACTGGAATACAGGCCAGCGGCACGACGTCATGGATGGCTTGGACAACAACGTCACCTAGAGGCAAGACTGAGGATAAGAAGGATGTGGCGCTGATAATGCTCATGCATAAGGTACCCTATGTAGCCACCGCAAGCATTGCCTACCCAATGGACTTCATTGATAAGGTTAGGAGGGCCATGCAGATTAAGGGCTTTAAGTTCATACACCTGCACGCACCTTGCCCACCTGGTTGGAAGATGGATGACTCCTACACAGTTAGGGCTGCTAGGCTGGCTGTCGAGACAGGAGCCTGGATACTCTGGGAGTATAACCAGGGTAAATTGATTATTAGTCCACCGAGTATTCCATATAGAGATAAGTCGAGGAGGAAACCCTTGGAGGATTACATAAAGATCCAGGGTAGGTTTGCTCACCTTAAGCCTGAGGATATTAAGGTCATGGAGGAGAAGATCGATAGGCAGTGGGATCTCATTCTTAAGCTGGCTGAGATAATATAAGTAGGTATTTCGTAATTAAATAAAATTTAATAATTCCATAATCATGAACCGGCTAATGAGTTGGAGCCTGTTGGATGCATTGAGGAACAAACCGGATGTTGTTAGGGATTCGATTAGGAAGAGGAGGATGGATGTGGGTGTTGTTGATAAATTTATTGAGTTGGATAGTAAGTGGAGGGGCCTTAAGGCAGAGATTGATGAGTTGAGGCATAGGCATAACGTAATTACTAAGGAGGTCAGTAAGCTGGGCGGTGCTGAGAGGGACGCTAAGATTAGGGAAGCTAAGGAGTTATTGGGTGAGATACAGAAAAAGGAGGAGGAATTGAACGCCCTTGAGAAGGAAAGAGAGAGGGTGCTTAGGTCAATACCTAATTTGGTGCATGATAGCGTGCCGTACAATTGCCCTGAAGGTGTTGATTCAATGCCCGTTAGGTTTTATGGGACACCTAGGGTTTGGGTTGGTTATCTAAGGGACTTTAAGGAGCAAACGGAGCACTTTGGTTTTAATGTGCCGTATGAGACCATTGATTGGAGACCCATTGGGCACGCCGACATGCTTGAGGTTGTGCTTGGCATGGGAGATACGCTCAAGGCCGGCGAGGTCGCTGGGTCTAGGTTTTATTACCTATTTGATGACCTAGTAATGCTTGATATAGCGCTGTTGTCCTATGCCATTGATCAAATGACCAAGAAGGGCTTCAAGCTGGTGCTTCCGCCGTACATGCTAAAGTACGAGGTACTCTCTGACATCTTAGATATGGATACATTCAAGGACATGGTCTATAAGGTAGAAAATGAGGACTTATACCTAATAGGCACTGCTGAGCATCCAATAGCCGCTTACTTAAGGCACACGGAGCTGCTTGAGGATCAATTACCCCTGCTTTTTGTTGGCGTGTCACCAAGCTTCAGGAGAGAGGCCAGTGCAGGTAATAGGGACATGAAGGGAATATTTAGGGTTCATCAATTCCACAAGGTTGAGCAATTCGTTTTTTCATTGCCTGAGGAGAGTTGGAAATGGCATGAGGAATTAATAAGAAACGCGGAGGAGTTGTGGCAGGGACTTGGTCTGCCTCATAGGGTCGTGCTACTTTGCGCGCATGACATGGGTAGGTGCGCCGCCAAGCAGTATGACCTTGAAGTTTGGATGCCAGCCCAGGGTAAGTATAGGGAAATGGTATCATGCAGTAATTGCACAGACTGGCAATCAGCAAAGCTTAGTATTAGGGTCCTTAGGAAAGACATGCGTAGAGAGTTTGTTCATACACTGAACTCCACGGCCATAGCGAGCACTAGGGCCATAACGGCGATACTCGAGAATTACCAGGAACCAGATGGAACAGTGGTAATACCCAAGGCTTTAAGGAAATACCTGGAGATCTTCAGCAAGGGGCCAACTGACGTTATTCACCCAAGGAAGAAGGTAAGGAGGAATGACAAAGGGGACCCTATAATCGAGTAATCTTAACGCTGAATTACCTCTGATCCATTCCATAGGTAATTGAAGTATGTCTTGGCTATATCAATTATGTAATCCTGCCTTGAGTATAGACTTATATAGTCAGTACTATGTTTAATCACGAGAACTATGCCGCCGATGCCCACGAAGCCGCCGCCAAACAGTTTATCCCTAACCCTAATGTGTATTCGTGGTGGTAGGTCCTTAACGTAATCCACAAGGTCCTGAGAAACCAATAGCCTTGTCTCGTTATTACGCGATATTTCCTCGACCATGGACAATACCCTATGATCGAGTAGTTCTGTGTATGGTGTCGCAATGTCGAGGTTTCCATACCCCATTGACTTCATTATTAACTCCTTGGTGCTATCGAGGCCCCTAACCACGTAAAGCAACTCGCTTTGGGCGGTTACCCTACCCCTATAGGCTGATTCGTACATTAATTGGAGTGAGTCTATTAATGGTTTTATTGAGTTTACATAGTCAGAGAACTTCTGTACCAATCTGTTGAATATGTCCGTCGGGGATACGGCATAAAATAACTCAGGCCTCTTCTTATCGTCAATTTCAACATAACCCAGCCTATATAACTTGTGGAGGACCGAGTAAACCTTTGATGACGGGATATTAGCCTTTATTGCTGCATCCCTTGCAGTTAATGGACCATTCTCCACAAGCGCTATGTATGCCTTTATGTCATAACTAGTCAACCCAATAAGCCTAGCAAGTTCTTGAAGTCTTTTCTCGATGCTCATACTAAAACACTTCTGAGAGTATTAGTTGGTGACAAAGCTTTTAAATAATTAACCCTCAATTATCGTAATGGTCCAGGTAGTATCCGCGAAGACGGAAATTGTTGAGGCACAAAAAACAAGAAAACCACTTGTGGAGTTAAGCAGGTTCAGATTACCTAAGCACTATAGGAATGCCCTAGAGAATGAGAGACTTCAGCAAATGTGGAAGAGGCAGTTCGGTTTGCCGGATCATGTGAGGGTCATTAAGGTGTCGGTGTCCGTATGCCCCGTCTGCAGTAGGCAGATACCAATGGCTGTTTATGAGGAGGATGGAGCAATATGGCTGAAGAAGACCTGCCCAGAACATGGAACCTTCAGGGACCTATACTGGGGCGATGCGGAGCTCTACTACTACTTCCTCCAGTGGGACGCCCCTGAGTACATTGGTAAGGGCACGGCAAACCCAAACACAGACCTCAACTACTACCTAGCGGCAGGTAGTTGCCCGCAGGGATGCGGCCTGTGTCCAGTTCACAAGACAAATACCATACTCGCAATAATTGATGTAACAAATAGGTGCAACATGAAATGCCCCGTGTGCTTCGCCAACGCCTACGCAGCTGGTTACGTATACGAACCAACACTCGAGCAGATCGAGTACATGCTCAGGACCCTTAGGGCTCAGAAGCCCTGGGCGCCAAATGCTATTCAATTTAGCGGTGGCGAACCAACACTTAGGAATGACTTACCGGAGATCATTAGAATGGCCAAGACCCTCGGCTTTGACCACATCGAGGTCAATACCAATGGCATAAGGATCGCTAATGATATTGATTATTACAGGAAACTATTAGATGCGGGTATATCAACGATATACCTACAATTCGACACAATAGATCCGAATAATCAGGGTGTTTGGAGACATAGGCTATATGATCCAAAGGCGTATGCGGCTGTTAAGAAGAAGGTTATTGAGAATGCCAGGAAGCTTGGCCATAGGTCCGTAGTTCTTGTGGTTACAATGGCTAAGAACTATAACGATAGAGACATGGATAAGATAATAGATTTCGCAATTGAAAATAGGGACGTCGTTAGGTGGATTAACATACAGCCCGTGGCCTTCGCAGGTAGAGCCAAGGAGTATAGCCCTGAGGAAATTAGGCAATTCAGGATAACAATACCTGATGTAATTAATGGCATTGAGGAACAGACCAGCGGTAAAATAAGTAAGTGGGATTGGAGACCAGTTAATTGGCCGGTGGCTATTGGAAAACTCGTTGAGGCATTGACGGGCAGTCCTAAGCCAATATTCGGCAATAACCCTGTCTGTGGAGCGTCAACGTTTATTTATTATGACCAAGACACTAAGGATATACTTCCAATAACGAAGATTATTGATGTCGATGGCTTCGAGAAGACGGTCTGGGACATACATAGTAAGGCCGTTAAAGGAGGTGTTTGGAGAGGCATTGCTACCGTTGAGACCCTTAAGTTGCTTAGGTACGTTAAGCACAAGGGCTTCAGGAATATACTTGCGAACTTCCTAACTAGGAAGGACTATGAATCACTAGGCCAGATAATGTTTAACGTTATTGGACTTGGAATAATGCACTTCATGGACACATTTAATTTCGATGTACAGAGGGTCCAAAGGTGTGATATCCACTATGCAGCGCCAGATGGTAGGATAATACCCTTCTGTACAATGAATAACTTCCATAGGGATAAGGTTGAGCACAGCTTTAAGATGGAAGTGAAGGATTGGCTGAAGATAAAGCTTGCTAGGAATACAGCGGTCTATATATGAAATTACCTATCGTATTTATTTACCCTACTTCTAAGTAATTATTAATAAGGACTTTTGCAGCACAAATGATGTGAAATCCAAGGGAAGACTTATCTTGGATTCAATAATAAATTCAAGCGATAATTTATTAATAATCACACCGCCATTTATTAATTCACTGCTGGCGTCAATAATAATATTAATTGAGCGATTTAGAAGAAATCTACTAACGCACGTAACGCTATTGACACTTGAGTCATTAAATGATTTAAGGGACGTGGCGGGTAGGTATAATTCAATTCTATTTGTCGAGCCACCATCAATCATGAGACTTAGTGAAATCACGAATTCATTCAATGGCAAGAGATTATTTATAATAGGTAAGGAGGATGCGGAGTGGGTTAATGCAGATACCTACCTTGAGTATTCAGTTTCCATGCCGCAGTTAATATGGCAATTACTGAACAATGAGTTAGGGCAGGATTCACTTAGATTCTTAGAGGCGGCAATAATCTATGAGCTAATGATAGTCCCCAATTACGACATATCATCATTTAATGGCTGGTCGGTCACAGAACCCATTAACTTCCCTGCATTACCAGGTATACTTAGGCTACCATTGAGTGCATCTCTCTCACGCGCCCTTTCGCCAATAATACCGGGAATTACAGGTAATGAGACTGAGGCTAGAAATCTTGTGAAGGTCATTACCAAGAAGGCGAATGCAACATACAGGGAACTTGGTGAGGATGAGGTAATGACTTTACTAAAGTATATAGGTGATTTCATGCTTAGGGCAGGTTTTAGGGGTGATTACCTCGATAAGCTAATACTCATGCAAAGAAAGTGGAGTGATACGGATGTTGATGTTTTAGAGTCAATACTGGCAATAGAGGCTCAGTTGTCACTTTGGGAGTATATAAATGGAATAATGAGTCCGGTACTTAACCCACAAAGCGTTGGGGATACCGATAATGTGGTTGCTAAATACGTATCTGTGATTGGTGAATACCTAGGTCAGTTGGGCAAGGCTAATGACATTGTCTTAAGGCAGGGATATCAATCATTAACCCTAGTGGACAGACTATGTTCAATAATGAACTTCTATACAGAAAGCCATAACCAGTCATTCGCAATAGAAGGCAGTCCACTAAAGATAATGTGCATATTCAGTAATGAGGAGGTTGGCGATGCAGAGTTAGTGTTTAAACGCACTGGCTACTCAATGGCCGTAAGGGGACTAAGGCAATGAGGGTTAAGGGAAAGGTTACCCTAAGCATTACGATGAAGACGTTCGAGGATTGCCAAGCAGCCCTCCTTTCACTATTGCCTGATGAAAGGGATTTACCACCAGGCCTGTCATCAAGCATTAAATGCATTGGAAACCAGTTAATATATGAACTAAATTATGATATTGATAGTGAGAAGTTATTAAGTATTTATAATACAGTTGATGATTTCATTAGGAACCTAAGGATACTCATGGATTCCCTCAATACCCCATGAAGGTAAAAATATAAAAAGGGTTTTTTGATTATCGATAAGACCACCGTGTCAGCGCAAAAGCAGGCCAAGACAGGTAAGTGGATGATAAAGAAATGGTTTACCATTTACGCCCCTACACTATTTAATGGGGTGGAGATTGGCGAGGTTCCCGCCAATGAACCCAACGATATCATTGGAAGGACGATAGAAATAACGTTATTCGACATAACCAAGGACCTTAGCCACCTACACATTAAGCTTAGGTTCCAAATAGACAGGGTAGAGGGCGATAGGGCATACACTAGGTTCAAGGGTATGGAGCTAACAAGGGACTACATTAAGAGCCTAATTAGGAGAGGATCAAGCCTTATACAATTGATCCAGGACATAAATACCACAGACAATGCTGTTCTAAGGGTCACAATACTGGCAATGACACCAACTAGGTGCAAATCAAGCCAAAAGAGGGCCATTAGGAAGGAGTTTATAAAAGCGTTAATGGATGCATCGGGTAAGGTTGACTTTAATGGTTTCGTAAAGGCCGCGGTGTATGGTGATATTAGTAATCAATTATTCGCCGTCGGTAAAAAGATATACCCGCTAAGAAAGGTCGAGGTTTATAAGATAAAGGTCTTAAGATACCCAACTGGCGGCGGCGAGACAAAGCCTACTGAGGAGGTAAAGATTACTGAGGCGGCGGCCGCTCAGCCTTCATCTTCGCTTTCATCGTCCTCCTGATAAGACCTACTTAGTCTTTCCATCAATTCTCTGTACTTATTTTCTCTTCTCCAGTTTTGTATCCACTTGTAAACAGTGGCGTGTTGTCTGCCTCGGATAAGCATCTCTAGGGCCTCCCTTGCGATTTTCACGTTCTCGTAAAAGCCAAGTATTGCAATATACTTATCGCCGATTACAATGTTTGTATCCGTTAACTCCTGGAGAACCCTTTTGGCTCTTCCATCTTCCCCAATTATCCTAGCCTTAACCCTATTTACATGGTTGGCTTTATCCTTATCCACATAATCCCTCAGGTCTATGATCTCAAGCGTATAGTCATCACTTCTTAGATTCTGGGCGTCATTATAATCAAAGCCATATGATATTGCCTCAATTATGTTCTTTGCTTTCATTAATTGATCGAAATTCGTATTGTCGCCTGGCACTATTGTAACTTCGCCCTTGTCGCTGTCGATAATTAGCCTAACGCCGAATTCCTCCTCAATAAGCCTTGCGGCGTCGCTTATTGCCTTTAGTCGATTTTTCTCAATTGTAATCCTAAAACCACCCTTCATGTAATCGCTTATCATGTTCCCATTAACACGCGATTTTTCGGTTTAAAAAACTTGATTTCGTTGTGGATTTATTAATTATTTATAATTATAATTATTACTATGGTAAGAAAATCTTAAATATACAACCAGATAGAGCTGAGTGATATGAGTTTACCCGGTTTACTCAGTCCACTCCCAACAATAAACATGTGCGGCAAAGGCAGGGTCCTGGTCAGGGTCGACATGAACGTCCCAATAGACAAAAACAGTGGTGAAATACTTGATGAGTACAGGATTGAAGCTCACTCAAGAACCATAAGGTACCTAGTGGACTCCGGCCTACCTGTTGTTGTGGTGACTCACCAGGGAAGACCAGGCGATGCTGAATTCGTGTCCCTCGAGAAACATTCACAGGCATTAAGCAAGTATCTCGGCATGGATGTTCACTTCATTGATGATGTAATGGGCCCCAGGGCACGTGAAGAAATAAGCAAATTAGGACCTGGTGAGGTGCTTATGTTGGACAACCTAAGGTTCGTTAGTGAGGAGATTATTGAAGGCGAACCCCAGAAGCTTGCAGGTACTTACCTAGTTACGAGATTGGCACCATTATTCAACCACTTCATTCTCGATGCCTTTGCCACAGCTCACAGATCACAACCAAGCATTGTTGGTTTTCCCTATGTACTACCGAGTTGCATGGGGCTCGTTATGGAAAGTGAAGTTAATGCATTAAGTAAGGTATTGGACGCCAGAGGCGTCTCAACCGTGTTAATAGCCGGTGGCGCAAAGGTACCTGAGACCGTGAAGACAGTAAAGGTACTTCTAAGCAAGAGGATAATTGGCAAGGTATTACTTGGTGGTTTGGTTGGTCAGTTATTTCTGGCCTTGGGCCACGGCAATAATAAATTAATGGGTAATGTTAAGGTTGGCCAGGAAACCATTAACGACGTGTTGGAGATAATGAAGACCTTCAGCGATAGCATAGTGTTACCCGTAGATGCCGTTCAGTCTGATGATAAGGTCGTTGAGCCGGGTAACGCCCAGTCAATGCTAGACGTAGGCCCAGCTACTATTGAATTATTCAATAAGCACATAATGTCCGCTGATGTTGCAATAATGACGGGACCACTCGGCTTAGTAGAGGTGGAGAAGTACTCAAGGGGTACCAGGGAGGTCTTGAGGTCTATGGTGGACAATGCGCAGTTCACTGTTATTGGCGGTGGCCACACAATAATGTCGGCCAGGAAATTTGGATTGATAAACAGGATAAGTCACGTGTCCACTGGTGGTAGGGCATTTATTCAATTTCTAGCAGACCCGTACTTACCCGGTATTAAGGCGCTTGAGTTATCAAGGTCAAGGTTTTGGGTGTGAGTCATGGTAATTAGAATCGGGCTAATGGGCTATGGAACAATTGGGAAGAGGGTTGCCGATGCGGTAATGGCGATGGACGACATGGAACTCGTTGGCGTTATTAAACAAACACCGGATTATGAGAGCGAGGTTGCAATCAACAAGGGCATAAGGCTATACACCTATGACGATAAGATCAGCAAGTTTGAAAAACTGGGTATTAAGGTTGCGGGTACTGTTAATGATTTGATCAAGAGTGTTGATGTGATGATAGACGCCACGCCTGATGGAGTTGGCGCAGAGAATAAGGTGAAGATCTATGAACCAATGGGGCTCAGGGCAGTATTTCAGGGCGGTGAGGAGGCTGAGGTTGCTGACGTAAGTTTTAATGCGCTTGCTAATTACGATATGGCCATTGGGAGAAGGTTTGTTAGGGTCGTTAGTTGCAACACAACAGCCCTATCGAGGTTGATAGGCGCCTTCCTGGTGCATGGCTATAGGATAAGGAGGGTTAGGGCTTATTTGGTTAGGAGGGGTGCCGACCCAAGGGAGTTTAAGAAGGGGCCCATTAATGACGTTGTTTTTAACCCAGCAACCGTACCTAGTCATCATGGTCCGGACGTCATGACTGTAATACCAACAGTGGACGTAGTGACCATGGCGGTTGCAGTACCGACAACAATGATGCACCTACACATGGTGAACATGGAGTTTGATGGGCAAATAACCAGGGGTGAGGCTGTGAAGGTTCTCGAGGAAACACCTAGGGTATTACTGTTCAACACGGCATTCAGGAAATTCGATTCATTGGCACAAATAATAGAGTGGGCTAGGGATATTGGTAGGCTTAGGGGTGATGTTATGGAGAATGCGGTCATAGAGGATTCAATAACAGTATTCCAAAATGAATTGTTCCTAATGCAGGGTGTTCATCAGGAGAGTATTGTGGTTCCTGAGAATATTGATGCGGTGAGGGCTATGTTTAGGCTAACTGATAAGTGGTCCTCCATTAGGAAAACAGATAGTGCGCTTAACCTGGTTACAATGGGAAAGAATTACAACCTTACTTAGGTTATGAGCCGGTTTTAAGTTTTTAAGCCTAAGTTAACACATTACGGTGTATAATATGGATGTAGAACTACTGAGTAGATTATCCATGGAAATAGGTCCCTCGGGCTTTGAGGACAGGGTTAGGAGGACCATTAAGGAGTCTGTGAGTAACTATGCAGATGAGGTTACAGTTGATAATTTGGGCAACCTAATTGCCAGGGTAGGTAATGGTTCATTTAGGGTACTAGTTAGTGCGCACATGGATGAGGTCGGGGTCATGATTTCTCACATTGATCAAAGGGGTTTCCTGAGGATAGTACCGATAGGCGGCTTGGACCCCTGGGTTTTTTTAGATAAGGAGTTGGTGTTTATGGGTAGGAATGGGGATGTCGTTGGTGTTGTCGGTGTTGATCCTCCACATCTACGTAGGGAAAAACCACCATCAAAATTTGAGGAGTTATATGTTGACGTGGGTTTCAGTAATAGGGATGAGGCGTTAAAGAGTGGTTTAATTCCAGGTTCTTCAGGTACCTTCGTGGGTGATTTCAGACAGAGGGGTTCCGTGGCAATTGGTAAGGCCTTTGATAATAGGGTTGGCTGTACCGCGCTGATAGACACCCTGAGGAATATTAAGAGCAAGATCAGTGGTGATGTATCCATATACTTTGCGTGGAATACCCAGGAGGAGGTTGGTCTCAGGGGTATAAATGCAGTGGTTAATCAGGTAAATCCACACTTGGCCTTTATTGTTGAGACCACGGTTGCCGCTGATGTCCCCACCAGTAGTGAGGAGTTATGGATTACGAGGATTGGCGGTGGGGTAGCACTTAGGGCCTTTGACAGGTCTATGATAGCTAATCCCAGGTTATTGTCGGCGGCGCTGGAGTTGGCGGAGTCCAATGGCATTAAGTATCAACTGCAGGTTAATCCCTATGGTGGTACAGATGCAGGCGTGGTTCATATCCACGGCACCGGCGTACCGTCACTGGTATTATCAACACCAGCCAGATACATACACTCGCCGGCATCGTTAATAAGCATAGATGATTTAAGGCAAGTAGAGGCGCTACTAACCGCGTTACTACTGAATCTTGACCTGATTAGGAATAGTGCGAATAGTGAAGGGTGATGGAAACAAAGCGAATAATGACATTAATAAGCAAGGAGCAGGCCGTTGTTGGTAAAACCTTTAGACTATACTCAATACCCGATGAGTGTAGACGATGTAAGTTATTCAATCTATGCGTGTCAAGACTTAAGCCAGGTAGGGTGTATAGGGTCGTTGATGTTAAGCATGTAGGTTTGCCGCAGACCAACAAGTGCCTCTTGACGGGTGAGGAGATGGTTCCAATAATTGTCGAAGAACTACCATTAATTATTCCTGTGCCCGCAAAGTTATTTATTGAGGGGGTAGTAATAACTTACACCAAGTCAGATATTGTGTGCGATAATGCAAAGAAGTATTTGCCAAATGAGCAAGTGCTTAAGGAAGGCACCAGGGTAAAGATCGTTAGGGAGACCGGCAGGGTAAAATGCGATAATGAGAATTACGTATTGGCAGAGGTCGTACCACTCGATTAATACGCACTCATTAAAGCATTATTATATTAAAGCTATGCAAGCATTGAGAATGCCTCCGGTGTATATACGAAATCCTGTGGCAACTTACCTACACGCTTATAGTACTTCACTAACCTATAGATCTTTGACTCGACTAGGTTTAACCCCCTCTTTGCGCTTAAGTCCTTGGGGTGTTCCTCAAGGTGTTTCCTGATCCTTACGGCTCTCCTGATCGTGTTCATAAGGTCCTCAGGGATTTGTGGAGCTAAGCCGTGTTCCTCAAGGATCTTCGTTATTGTCTTACCAAGGACAGGCTTTATGAGTGGTATTCCATACTGATCCCTAAGTATTATGCCGATCATTGATGGCGAGAAACCCCTCTTAGCCAACTCAATGACTAGTTGTTCAACCTCCTCCTGCGTGTATGAAACCCATGAAGGTGTTACCTTAGATACAGGCCTTGTACTTGCACTCCTACCTCGCTTATGCCTACTACGGTGAGGCACGCCTAACGATACTAAGAGAACTTTTAAAGCTTATTTATTCGTAAAGGAACGAAATCCCTCATCTAACGGAGTACCTAACCATCTTCCTCACTTTATTGACAATTGCTTTAACCCTACCCGTTAACTCAAACCCTAGGACGCTCTCATAACCACTAAGGAATTCTGCGAATAGAAAATGGCTTTGGTCCTTACGTAAAGCTTCGAGTGATCTCAGGGTTACATTGAGATCAAGAGCCAACTTATATAGCATTCTAACGTCCTGTATCGTAGGTGCCCTGCCCAGGGTCTCCGACAAGCCAAAGTCTATGATATATAGCTTGTCCCCAACAATTAATACATTAGCTGGAGTTGGGTCTCCATGCACTATGCCATTTCTGTGCAATACACCTATGTAACTACCCATTGTCCTTATGTAACTAATAATGGCGGCATTGAAGCCATTACTGCTGCTCATCAATAACCTAACCAGAGGAACCCCATTAAGGTACTCCATCCTAATTCTCATATTAACTGGGTCGACATCATAAATCCTAGGTACGTGTATCCCTAGCTCTCTGGCCCTTATCATGGCCCTGGTTTCATTAATAGTCCTTGACCTACGAATATAATTATCGAATTCGACCCTCCTGTAACCTTTAGGCAATCTCTCCTTAACGAGAACAGTTAATCCCAGCCAATCCTCCAGATATAGCACGGCCTCCGCTCCAATAGCAATTATCTTACGATTCACTGAAATTAAGGAATGAGGTTTTAGGGTTAAATAATTTTTACATTAATTAAGAATTATTGGGTCGCCTTGGTTTCCTGGGATTTAATGAGTGATAACTTCACGATCTCCGATATATCCAGTACCTTTACCTTATCCTCCGCACCCTTGATCCTGGCCGCATCAGTGAGCATTGCATTGCAGAATGGACATAGCGTGACTATTGTTTGGGCGCCAGTCTCCATTAACTGCTCAAGCCTTATGTGACTAATCCTCTTTTTCTCGGGCACGTCATACCAGTAATTGGCACCACCAGCTCCGCAACAGAAGGTTTGCGTACCGTGGTACTTCGTCTCCTTTAACTCACCAAGCTTCACGACAATGTTTCTCTGGGGATCAACAACGCCATTGTGTCTGGCTAGGTAACATGGATCATGTATAGTAAAGATAGTATTATCCTTATTTATTCTTATCTTACCCTCATTAATTAACTGCTCCAGGAACTCTGAATGATGCATTACCTTTATGTTATTCATCCAAGGATCCACCTTCGAGTATTCATTCTTGAAGGTGTTATAGCCGTGCGGGCAGATCGTTATTATTTTCTTCACGTTATACTTCCTGAACAGCTCAATATTACTAAGTGCTAGTTCCTGGAACCTGCTCTCTTCACCGAGCCTCCTTGCTGGGTCACCGCAGCAAGTCTCCTCATCACCAAGTACGGCTATCTTGTCCAGGAGACCCGCCTCTCTCAATATCTCAATCAAGGATTTTATTATATCCCTAGACCTATTGTCAAAGCTACCCATGCAGCCAACCCAGAGCAGGTACTCAAAGTCTGGGTTCTCCTGGACAGTCTTGACGCCCAGTTCCTTCAACCAATCATGCCTACCGTAATTAGACATGCCCATTGAATTATTGTACTGGGATAGGTTGAGCAATAGGCTTGACTTCTTTTGGTCTATCCTCATGTTAACCATGACCAAGTACCTCCTCATGTCAAGTATGTAGTCGACATGCCTTATGTAGACGGGGCACGTATTCATGCATGCGCCGCATGTTGTGCATGCCCATAATTCGTCATCAGCAATGGAGCCATCAATTAACTTGTTCTCATTATTATTATAAAGCCCGTGCTTTATCTTCGTCACTATCATCATGGGTGATAGGGGTCTACCCGCGGCATATGCGGGGCAAGCGTCTTGGCACCTAAAGCAGTTCGTGCATGCCATAGCCTCTAGTTTGCTTAACTTCGGTATTTCCCCTACATCTGAGAAACCCACCTTTAGTTCAGTCGCGGAATCTGCTGTTAATTCCTTCAGATCAAAGGGTTTGTTCAACTCGCCGAGGGGCCTGCCGTAATTAATTATGTAATTGTAAAGCCCTAGTAGTGAGTGGAAGATTGCCGTGAGTGGTATTATTGCTATTAATAGCAGTGCCAGTGGGAAATGCGTGTAGTAAATCGCCACGTACAGAGCACTTGATGAACTAATTGGCGATAGTATTAGGGCGTTCGGCATGAACATCCAATAACTCCAAAGATCCATGTGAATGAACCTATAGCTCTCGATTATAGCCCCGCTCACGGCTAGGTACATGAAGCCAGCAAGAAATAATATGTTTGCGTAGTACTCACTCTTTGTGTATAGTTCCTTCCTGCCTAGAACCCTGTATATACCTAGGGCAGAGCCTATGAAGAGGACCCAGGCAGTTATGTCCATTACTAGGCTATAGCCCAGGAAGAAGTACCCGCAAAAGATCTCTTTACCGGTAAATATACCTATGTATTGATTGGCGGCCACTATTAATGTGCCTATTAATGATAATAATAATGCATATAGTATCATTAAATGAGCTATTGCTCCAGTACCTTCGTACTTCGTGAAACGCCTGTGAGTAGCGAGATCCCAGAGAAACGGTATCCATGCCCTATAGCCCTTTAGCAGTATTAATATGAATTCCCAAAGTCCAATGCCATACTTATTCAACCTTATCTTAAGAAAATAGAAAAACAATATAACGGATAATGCTGCTAGGCCATATACGGAAACCATAGATGGTAATCTAGGTAGACCAAAATACTCTGCATAACACACATAGGATAAGTCCATCGAGTTGAACAAGCCATGATCTTTTAAAGCATTATTTTATTTTACTTTATATATTTTGTCTTTCCAATTAATATTAATAATTATAGAATATTTCCCATTGATATTTAATAATATAATGCATAAAATATAATGAGGTAATTAATTATTAAAAATACTATTCCTAGAATTTAATTCCCCGTCATTTATTTCTTAAGTATCTCACGAAGCTTCTTCGTTAGCGCCGGTACGAATTTATATAGGTCCTCAACAACACCATAATCACAGTTCTTGAAGAATGGTGCATTGGGATCACTATTTATCACGACCACGGTCTTAGCCTCCATCATCCCGGCTAAGTGCTGTGGTTGCCCACTTATGCCTATTGCCATGTAGAGTTTTGGTCTTACCTTATGTCCGCTGAGTCCAACCCAATGATCTTCACTAAGCCACTTCAAATCCGCGGCTATTGGCCTTGAGCAACCAACCTCGGCCCCAAGAACCTCGGCTAACTCAAAGGCCAGCTTAAGATCCTCCTGTTTCTTGAAACCCCTACCCACCGAAACAATTAGTTCAGCGTCCTCGATCCTAACCTTACCCTTAGGCTTTTCCTCCGTAGAGACAACCTTAACACCTGTAACAACCTTGGGTTGCAGAGACTCCGTAGACACTGTGGTGGCCTTCTCACTGGGCTTGAAACGTGCTGGTGGTGCAATTAGGAATACCTTATCGCTTACCTTAACGGTAACCTGCGCCCTATTTCCAACACCATTATAAGTAACTTCAAATGCACTATCGCTTTGCTTCAGGTCTAATACATCAACAATTACTGGGGCCAATAATTTCTGCGCTGATATTGGTATTGCGGTCTTGAAGAATTTACTTGCCGGGGCTATCACCACTGAGTAATTATTGGAGTTAATGACACCAATAAGAGTCTCGGCGAATGAGGTCTCATCAACCTGCGCGGTGAGTAAGTATGCCTTGGTAACACCGTACTTACCCAACTGCGATGTATCACCAGTACCAAGCACTAGGTAGTGGATTTCTGGATTACCTACCTTCTGCGCCAGTCCTATTAATCCAGTGTCATTGATCGAACCTATTACGAGTACCTTGGTCATGTTCATCACCTCGGCGTTATAAGTCCTTCTTGAATAAGAGCCTGTGTTAATTTATCCACCTTCTCATCGACAGTCCCATCCTTAATTATCACGCCTTTTCTCTTGACCTGTATTGGCGCTATATTCACGATCTCGGCCAGTGACTTCATGGAAATACCGAGATCAGCAAGGCTCAACTTGTTTATGGGTTTCTTCATGGCTGCCCTTATTTGGAGTAGCGGCGGTATCCTAGGCACGTTTATCTCCCTAGTGACAGTGACCAGGGCTGGTAATTGGGCCTCCACGGTTTGTATTGCGTCCTCCAGGTCACGCTTAGCGGTCACCTTATTGCCTTCAACCCTCAATTCCCTAACAAAGGAAATAACAGGAATACCCAACTCAGCAGCTACTCTAGACCCGACCTGGCTTGTGTAGCCATCAATCGTGGCCTCACCGGCAATTATTAAGTCATAATTACCCAACTTCTTCACAGTAGCAGCTATAGCCTTTGCTGTTAATAATTGATCACTATTGACTAGGGCATTGTCCACTATTAGGTAAGCCTCATCAGCGCCCATGGCCAGTGCCTCCCTCAATAAGCTCTCCGCCTCTTGTTGCCTCTTTGGTAATGGGCCGTACTTAAGCACGGCGATTACACGGGCTCTGCCACCAACCTTCTCCTTGATCCTAACCGCCTCCTCGACTGCGCTCCTGTCGATATCGCTGATCTTGAGCGGCGTGGCGTCGATGTCAACCTTCGACTCATTCATCCTTAGTTGCCCCGTATCGAGAGCCAGTTTTACAAGGGCTAATACCTCCATTGACTGGAGGCACTAACGCACGCTTTTTAGTATTACCTATTATTTAAGCTATATATTTGACTTTAGTAAGTCGTATATGGTCATGAGTAATCCTTATAAGGAATGATATTCGCTGATCAATGTACATGAATGAATGGGAATAGGGAGTTAATACTACCGCCGCAGGAATTCGACTTACTAAAGGTACTAAGAGATGTCAATGCGCCAATGAAGGTAGAGGAGGTGGCATCCAGATTGGGCACAGACGTGAACTCACTCATGAGAAGCATAGCAGAGTTAGAGAACCTGGGTTTAATACTAACGAATAAGAGTACGAGAAGAATTATAGAATTGACAGAGGAAGGTAGGAAATATGTTGAGACTGGGCTTCCCGAGGTTAGGCTCGTAAAGGTACTACTAAGTTGTAAATGTAAACCGGGCATTAATGACATGCCCAACATAGCTAGGGAACACGGCATCTCATTATCGCTCAACGAAATTAACTACGCATTATCATCACTAACCAAAATGGGCATTATCAGGGTTAGTAAGGGCATTATTGAATTGACCGCCGACAAAAACAAACTCACAGACATAAATAATAGGCAAGAGACGTTAAGCATTATCGGTAATGGGATCTTCGAAGACGAAGTGCCTGACAACGTAAGGCCTGTGGTACAGGAGTTCATGAGGAGGGGCATAGTCAAGGCTAAAGAGAGGAGCATTATCGAGTTAGTTATTACCGACAAAGCCCGCGAATTGTTAAGCAAGGGCTTAGTGAAGTCTGGTACCGTGATCACCGCATTAACCCCTGAACTCATAACAAGCGGTAATTGGAGAAACTTTATCATAAAGAAATTCGACCTATCAATACCACCACCCCAGGCACCCATTGCGACCAAGCACTTCTTCGCGGAATTCATTAAATTCGTTAAGGAAGTCTTTGTATCACTGGGTTTTGAGGAGGTTTATGGACCGCACATAGAGCTTGAGTTTTGGAACTTCGATGCATTGTTTCAAGCCCAGGATCATCCGGCTAGGGAAATACACGATACGTACTTCCTCAAATACCCAAGCACTGGTAAATTACTCGACAATGACTTAGTTAGTAGGGTTGCGCATACTCATGAGGATGGTTGGATAACGGGTTCGAGAGGCTGGGGCTATAAGTGGGACCCAGGTAGAGCAGTTAGGCTTGTGCTGAGGACGCAGACCACCTCGGTCTCCGTAAGGACCCTCCACGATCGTGGCGATGGTGAATATAGAGCATTCACCATAGATAGGGTATTTAGGCCCGAGATCCTTGATCCCAAGCACTCAATGGAATTCAACCAAGCCGATGGGATCGTCGTGGGCGAAAAACTAAGCTTCAAGCACCTACTCGGTGTCCTTGAGGCATTGGCTAGGGGCATGGGCATGAAAAAGGTGATGTTTAAACCAGCCTACTTCCCATTCACGAGCCCCTCTGCAGAGGGCTATGCATATCATGAGAAGCTTGGGTGGATTGAATTCGTTGGTTCAGGGATATTCAGACCAGAGGTGGTCATGCCCCTCGGAATTAGGAGGAGTAGGGTTCTGGCGTTCGGTATGGGGCTTGATAGGATCGCGATGATACTCATGAACATTGAGGACATTAGGGACTTATTCTCCAGGGACTTGAATGCAATAAAGACTTACTGGTCTAATTACTCAAGGTTTGTTAATAACCTAACAAACCGTTGAAGTTAGTTAAGATTATAAATAAAGACCTTAATCTCTGTCCTGTGTCAGGTAGTGAGGAGCACACCATTAGGTTATATCACCTATTGTTACCATTAACGTCGCCAATAATAGCCATATTACTCATAATGACCTTAGCAAGCATTGGTGAGACGCAGGTACCTGCAGGGCCGCCATTCCAGTCAACGAATACCTCAAGCGCCGGGTTGTATAATGTCATTGTGATAATAATAATAATGCTTGCCGCCACGTATTTAATATATAGATTAATAAAAAGGGGGTTCATAAGGACCTTTGAGACAGTAAAGAATGTGCTACTGGCTATAGTGGTAATTAGCTCCACGTTTTTCTACGTTACGACGTATGTTTATGGGTATGAAATAAAGCCATTGATTAATTACCCATTATCGACGATAGTGGTTACGGCAGTAATCAGTGCATTGATCATGTACGCAGCAATTAGGGCCAGAAACACAGTGATCAGGGCATTGGCAATAGGCTCCTATAGTTCCATGGCCGGGGTCATATTCACAATAGCCCTACCAGCATGGACATTAGTACTACTACTTATTGCGCTACCGCTTTACGACATAGTAATGGTATACAGGGGGCTACTTGGCAGGTTAGTCACGGAGCTCTCTAAGTACGGCGAAGGCAAATATCCAATACTAAGGGGCTTAATACTTGATATGAATGGAATAGGAATTGGGGTCGGTGACCTGGTACTCTACTCAACATTGGTCTCACTGACAATGATTCAATACTACATGCACAATTTCCCAGTTATCCAAAGCGCGGCGGCGGCATTAGGGTCACTGATCGGCATATTGATAGGTCTCTACATAACATTTAGGTACATCCTACCAATCAAGAAATACGCACCAGCACTGCCAATACCCCTACTGCTCGGTTCAATCCCACTGATCTACTTGGTGACAACGCTAATATGAGACTACAATTGAATGGTTCCGGACTTCCTAAGCACTTCACGTTCCCTCTGCGTAGGGTACTTATTGAGTATTTTTATCCAGGGGTTACTACTTAACTCCACGAATGGGAAGTCCACGTTTTTCACCGCGTGGGATTAATTAAAATAATAATCGAGTAAAATAAGCAAATATTATATAGTGTCTATAACAGTAAATATTGACTTCAAGAAGCAATCTTATTAGAATCCTCTGGTGAGGTGATATGTGCGTAGAGTGGGTATTATCGGCGTTGGTCAATCCCTTTTTGGTGTTAGGAATGATGTCACGATACAGGAGCTTGCCTGGGAGGCCGTTAGGGAGGCTCTTGAGAATGCTGGATTAGCTCAAAGGGATATCGAGATATCGATAGTCGGTAGTGCAGGCACCAGGGCATACGAGTTATACCCAGCGGTACCAGTTAATGAGTATAGTGGTTTTAGTGAGAAGGGCCCCATGAGGGTTGAGGCCGCCTGCGCCACGGGTAGCGCTGCATTGGCCGTGGCCTATAATATGGTTGCCTCGGGCTTTGTAAACATAGCCCTAGCCGTAGGTGTGGAGAAGATGAATGAAGTCGATACAGCAACATCACTTGCGGTGGGTGGCAGGGGCGGTAATTACCTGTGGGAATATCACTTCTACGGGACCACATTCCCAGCATACTATGCCCTATACGCCACATCCCACATGGCTAGGTTCAGGACAACCGAGGAACAACTAGCCCTGGTCAGGGTTAAGAACCAGAAGTACGCCGCGAGGAATCCCAAGGCCCAATTCCAGTTTGAGATAACAGTGGACGAAGTTCTTAAGTCGAGACCTATAACATGGCCCCTTAAACTGTATGACTGCTCGGCAATAACTGATGGTGCAGCGGCCGTAATAGTGGCTGGTGAGGATGTGATTAGGAAATTGCACGTTGATACTCCCGTGTGGATTGAGGCCATTGGTTATGCATCCGATACTTCGAACATAACCAGGCGTGAGGACTACGTAAGCCTAAAGGCCACAAAAATAGCCGCGCAAATGGCGTATAAAAAGGCAGGAATCGAGCCGAAGGATGTGGAGGTTGCTGAGGTTCATGACTGCTTCACAATAGCGGAGATAATGGCCTACGAAGACCTGGGCTTCGCCGAGAAGGGTAAAGGCGGTAAATTCATTGAGGAGGGACAGAGCGACATAGGCGGTAAAGTAGCCATTAACCTAAGTGGTGGGCTCCTCGGGAAAGGCCACCCGCTGGGCGCCACGGGGCTCGCAATGATTTATGAACTTGTTAAGCAGTTGAGAGAGGAGAGGGAGCGTGGTAGACAGGCGCCTTTGAAGAGGTATATTGCACTGGCTCATAATATTGGTGGTACTGGTCATTATGGTTATGTGACGGTACTGAGGAGGTGATGAGGAATGGCAGAGAGGAAACCCAGTAGGAAGACTGTTAAGGTTGAGGGACCAACCATAGACTCAGTGCCAATTATTTACAGGCACAAAATACCCATTGGTAAGACGGTTAAGTATTGGGAGGGCCTTAGGGAGGGCAGGATATACGCAGTAAAGTGCAAGTCCTGCGGCGCCGTTTATTACCCACCACAGGCCGACTGCCCATACTGTGGCTCAAGTGATGTTGAGTGGGTTGAGCTGCCCAGGGAGGGTGTTCTCGAGACCTTCACCAGAGTTTACACCAGGCCCCAGGGCTTTGAGGACTTTGAGCCATACATAATTGCGATTGCCAGGGTGGGTGATGTTAGGGTCATGGGTTGGTTGGTAAATGTTAAGGATGAGAGGTGTGTTAATGTTGGTGATTCCGTAGTGCTCAGTACTACGTATATCGAGAAACACGGCAAGTATATAATAACATTTCAATTAAGGGATAAACAGTGCTGATCACGTGCTTATTGGCAGCCTCAAAATGGCATCAACGACTTGCCTAACTACGCAGTCCTCATCTATTACCCTAAAGTAGGTGTTTCTGGAGCCAATGGGTCCTGGGGCCACTATGGGCTCCACGCAGTTATTTAGGTTGTTAATTAGTGATGCCTTTATGTCGAAGTTCCTAATTAATTGTTTAAGGCAGTTGTTTAGGTTGTCCATTCTGAGGATTTTTTGATTGTTTGTTATCGCTATGGATTTCCTAATGCATTCACTAACTGATGCTGTGTACCTTATGTTCACCTTATTATTCGTTACCTCAATTACCTCAAGATCAATTGCCAATCCAATCAACGCCTTGTATGCGACATCATTGAGCCAGGCAGTTGGTGATAATTCCCTGATTCTCCTATTTGCCAATTCATGGAGTTCAGTCACTCCCACTGGCTCGTGCTCGCTTATTAGATCAATCAGTAACCTGTAGTGGGGTAATTCCCTGTAGAGTACTAGGTGGAGTAGCATCTTTGCCAGTGTCAGGTCCTCATTCAATGCCTTGAATACTGCATTTCCCACTTCCGTTAATCTAACACCGCATTTCTCATCAACCTCTATCAATCCGATCCTCTGAAAAAACCTGGTTATGTCGCCCTTTCCCTTGCCAATATCTAGTCTCTTTTCCTTGATCACTGAGCAGTTGATTCCTGGGTTTTCGCCAACGAGAAGTATGTAATTTATGAGTTTCTCAAGACCAATCCTTGGGATTGGGATGCTTCTTTGTATGCTAAGCATTGGTGATTAGTTATTATGCATGATTTATTTACAGTGAGCCTGTAAAATAACGCTAATATCAGTAACAATACTAAATTAAAAACCAGTTTGTACAACCCAGTTACCCTGGTACTTAAGGTCTCGCCCTTTAGGCGGATCTTCCTTATTAGGACGGGAAGTAGGCCGGTTCAATGTACGTGACGGTAATAATGGGGCTAACCTGCCTGTTAGTCATAAATACCCACAAGGACTATGACGCCAACATTTTGGCAGTCTCCCCTGTGACTGAGCCTTTTATACCTGATTGTTAACTAGCCAGTAAATAACTAAGACACGCCTCAAGTAAACCCTCCTCAGTTTAGGATCCACGGAGATGGTGACGGGACTGAATTTAAGGGCGCCGTACGTAAATAATATATTCAACGGCAATGCATTGACAATAAGCCTTGAGGTTGCATGTGGGTTGTTGCTTGACTTGGTCAACGAAGCTTATGATTACTTACTAATCGACTTGGCTGGCATAACTTACGGACTTAAGGCCTCAGTGGCGTTCTTAATTAATGTTAGGTTGGTTATCAATTACGGTTACCTGAAACCAAGCGTTATTTTTGTAGTTAATTACTCAAGGGCACAAGGCTGTGGCTGAGTCGAGGATCAGGTAGCTTGGGGTTCGGGCCTGGATTGCATGCCTGCTGAAGATGGGTCGGCTTAACCTCAAGAATTAGAGTAAGCTCGAGGTCTCGGCGCATTTCATGGGTCTTGATCCAAGGAGTAAGTCATAGGCAGAACGATTAAGCACCTCATTTATGTACGTTATTTTGCCGTCATTGGTTATTGACCCCGTGACTTACGCACTTTTATACCTAAGGCGATCTTGCCGTAGTTCACAATACTTACGTGTATTAAGTGCTGATTAAAGTGAGCGTTAAGAATGACGCGCACGGCGACAATTCTAGGCAGGCTCATGGACATTATAAAGGGTGTTGTTAATCGAAAATAAACTTAACCCATTTTTAAACTCACACACCATCAATACCGTATTAGCCAGGGCATGTGGGTGAGGGTAGGTCGAACACGTAAGCACTTGAGGATGGATATACTGTTTGTTGTAGACTTACGGTGTAGGTGGCGCTTGGGTTATACTGGAGGACGAAGTAAAACTCACTGCCGAAATCCTCAACTGTGTAACCACTAACTAACGGGTAGCAGATGGTGCCTCCGCCATAGAATACCGGCGACGCCGCCGTACTTACCGTGTTTGTGTTTATGTACCATACACCCTGCCAATTAATTACGCCGAAGCCCACTGGGTAGTTATAACCAGCCTGTGTCGAGATTGGTGAGCAGAAGAAATTCTGGTTCTCAACGCCTATAGACCAAACGAGGTTCGTGGTCCCGCCAGGTCCCGGCCCTATGGCACTTAACGACGCGGTCAGTGAGTACACCGGGTTGGATGGGTCGGATGCCAACGCTACATCGTATATGAATTCAAAGATCTCCTGGGCTATCTCCATTGATAGTTCGAGCACTGAAGCGGATGGTGGGAACCAACTGCAACTGGTGCTGTCTGGCTCAGCATCAGTCGTCGTCCACGTCATGTACGAATTATAGCCGTTCTTCTGGTCTATGTAGTACGCAGTCGTCATGTTAATACCAACCACATAACCAACCCAATTACCGCCGCTGGTATTGGCATATAGATTATTGAAGCCCAGGTAGTCAACGCCGATTGTTGATGCATACGGCTGGTAAGAACCAGTTATGCAGTAATCGTACTCATAAACATTACCGGTGTCAGAACCTGCAATATTCGTGAGCCCCGTCCCAAAGAGCCAATCATTAGAGCCTAAATAATGTTGCATTGCATTACATTCATCTTGGTCGTAATATGTTTGGTCTAGACTCAATGAATATGACTTACTGATTAGCCCCTTATTAGTTAATAACCAATCATGTATTAAGCTATTTAATGACACGGTATACTCACCGCGTACCTGTACCGGGTTTATCACTAGGTAGTTTCTTCCTCCAAAGGCTATTATGTATGTTGTGGTGTTTACGGCCATGACTGGGTAACCAATAACCGTACTGTGGTAGTGGTTGCCCCATGCTACGGCTATTGCATCCTCAAGCGGTAGGACCCTCCCTGGGCTTGCCGTGTAAAGGATTATTAAATCTCCCTTACCAATTACATTCTCCAACTGTCTCGCCAATTGGCTTAGGGATATACGCATTGTCTTGTTGATGTAATCCCAATCAATGATAATAATCGAATCATTAGGCACTGAGGACAATTCACCGAGGGTTATGGGCTTAACCATCGACTGAGGCGCACCAGCACTAATTAACCCATTAATGAACTGGTTGGACCCAACCACATAGGCAGTGGCAGGTAGGGTAAGAGGCTGAGGCTTGATCTGTGTATGCGGTAAACTAATGGCTCCCCGTCTCATTAATTCGAATTTGTAGGTGGTACTTAGTATAGTCTTTACTGCGCCCTTAATGCCATTGATCATTGGCGATATAACCGAGGGCTTCAGGAGCGCCGCAATAAGTAATGTATCTGCGACGGCGAGGATTATTACCGCAGTAACAAGCAAGAGCCTTGATTTAGAGGCCATACCCATCAACTAAGAATCTACTTGCAGGTTTTTAACTTCGGGTGTTCACAAAAAGTGATTCGAGTGGGGTTGAGTGGTGGGTGTGAGTCCTGAGTATCAACTCCAATGGTGGTTGTGTGTTGCGGTTTTTCGTGGTTTTCCATTTTGATTTTGAGAAGCTTATATAAGCTAGTTTGGTTATTTGGAATTGATTAGTTTGGGTAATGAGCCCGAGGTAAATATGATGTTAGTGGGTTCATAAATTACATTAATGCCCAAATTAATTATATTGAGAAATTGCTATGGGATGGCATATGGACTTATGAGGTTAAGGAATTACTGAGAAAAATATTGGAAGGCAATGCTGAGGTTATTATTCGACTTGGTGGAATCGTTGTGTATGGGAGTCATATAATACTCCTTGTAGACATGTTGAGAAGAGGCACATTGGTTCATTTATTGATTAGAGATCTTGAGGGCACATCCATTGAGGTGCCTAACCTGGTAGAAATTAACGAAGTAATTAAGACAATACGGTATGGGTTGTTCATAGCCGATGGGTATATACAAGAGTCTAGGGTAACTATAGGTACGTCTCAGACATGGCAGAACATTTTAGTAGCATTTTTGTTTCCAGGAAAAATACATAGTAACATCATCGGTATTGATGTAAATAAGAAAGATGTTAAATTGATGTGGTTTTTAAGGACGGATTATACACCAGGTGATTTACTATTCGAGATTAATAATAATACGGTGATTGCGGCTTTATTCGGGGCTATACTTGGCGATGGTAGCGTAACAATCAGAAACGTTTACAACTATAAGGAACCTGTTATCGATTTAACGAATAAGGATTTTAACGATGTAAGATGGAGATTGTTGCTGAGTGAGTTAGTCAAGGGGCGCACATATCCTATGCACCTAATGTTCTTAGGTAGCAAAGCTATAGACATGGCGAGACGTATTGTTAATGTAATGCCACCTACGCTGAAAGAGCTAATGGATGCACTTAATGTTAGTAAATGGGTTACGTTAAGAGAGATGGCGAATATGGAACTTAAGTGGCGAAGGGGTAAGTGGGTAGTTAATGTGTTGAACTATAAGTTTTCCGTTGCTACCAATCCATTAATGCTGTACCACTATGTTAAGAGTGAGGATGAAGCACAGGTTATTATCAACATATTAAAGGAGAATGGTATTGAAGCACACAGAAAAAAGAGCGGTCAGTACATAATGGTTGTGATACCAGCAAGGTCTTTAAATAATAACGACAATATCAAGATACAAACAATATAAGGCACTATGCGGAAACTTGCAGAGGCGAAGGACGAAAAGAAGCAAGAAATTATTGAAGCCCTGAAACATCTTACGTTCACAAAGGGGGCGGCCGCGGTGAATCCAGCCCTGGATCAATAGGGGATCTCCACTATCTAACGATAGATAACAGGTTAATTATAAGCCATGCAATACCGAAGTACAATATCAGTATCAATACATACCGAGTCAAAAATACACGATGATATATCACCCTATTGCTTAAATTAATAATAATATCCTAAACGAACGTATTATGGATAGATACCTACCTGTTACCCATAAATACTTAACGGAACTATGACGTCAACATTTTACTCGTTAATTAAAAATCCTGCTAGTTTCAATACCCAAACAATGGTATCTGAGGAAACATCAAAGTTAGAGCTGGGCCTGAAATGCCCCATGTGTGGTTCTAACCTCCAGCTTATTGAGAATTCCACATACGTGGTCCTCGGATGTCCGCATTGCAAGGTATATACCAGGATGACGAAGAAGCATATTTACAGGAGCTATATTAACTATGAGGGTAAGTATGTCCACCTAAAATGGACTGAGTTAATAAAGGAATTGTACATAAGGATCAGTGGTCGTTCACATCAAGAATCAAGTACAACCTAGTGTTGTTTGTTTATGCCTTTCAAATGATCTAAACTGCTTATGTAGTATTGTGGGATTTGAGCAATCAATTAATTGACTGCTTTTTCTGGGAACCCTTGACCATCCTAGTCCCTTTACTTCCTCTTTGTTTAAGCTTAGCTTGTTTCTTGGTGATGCCTTGGTTTCCTGCTTATCTAGGTCCTGCTCACGATATACCTTAGTCGTGTTGTTTTGACTTGATACCGAAGCTTGTGGCTGGGTCTCAGGTGATTGCGACTGACGAATTAGACCTGAAGTGGTAGATTATTGTGAGTTATAATGATGCAGATTGGTGATTCTGCTGATGTTGCTCCTAAAAATTAAAGGATATTACGCTGGGCATCATGGCATCAAACACCCTCTTCCTAACCAACCCATTGGTTGAGTACATTGCCCTTTAACTTCTCTTTGTCTATATTTTTGCGACTTTGCACGTGGTTATTAACTTCATTAACTCCGTAACCAGTTGCTTCCTTGCTTCAGCATCCTTCATTGCAATTCCCTCAACATTGCGTCTCTCCCAGGGCCAGATGCCCGTGTAATGGGGTGGTTCATAGTCAATGAGTCCCCTTAATGCGGTACTCACCTCAGTGAAGTCTATGTCGCAGTGGGCTAGGGCGTAGGCTGCGTAGGCTATTAACTCCTCCTTTCTCCCACGCCTTATGAACTCGTTAATTGCGTTGACCAATACATCATCCTCACTTGAAGCAAGCAGTGGCGATTCCCTAACGTGCTGCTCATAAATCCTCTCCGCAATTTTCTCAGCAACCCTCGAGAACGCGCTATATAGCCTATAACCAATGACCACCACAATAATTGCCAGGAGGATTAGTGATACCATGGTTAGGTAGCCGCTGTATGGCTTTAATTGCGGTATTTGTGCGAACATAGATATAAATCCCACAACGAAGAGTAGTGCCACAATGGGTTTCGCAATCCTTGGTAAGTCACTAACCAGGGGTCTCAGTGCTGGGTGTAGACTCATTAACATGACGATGCCCATCAATGCCGAGCCAATTGAGGCATAAAGGAATGGCATACCAAGCGGCGTATAGGCAATGGATCCCATACCAGCAACCCCGTAAAGCACAACCGCAGCGCCCAGGTAGGTTAGTGATGACTTAACGGGTTCGCCAAAACCCCTACCGTAATTAATGAGCACGGCACCAACAAAGATCACGAATATTGCCGTGAATATTCCCGGGAGTTTATTGAAGTGTATGAGGGGTGGTATCGTTGTCAAAGTACCCTCCAGAAGCAGGTATGCAAATACTGTCGGCGCAATCACGCTAACCAATACACTGCCTAGGACCTTGAATAACGTACCAGTCCTCGTTGATAAAAACCCTCCAGCCAGTCTAATGGCCATGAATATGATGAGCGGTAACAGTAATGCGTTAATTAACCACTTAATCGGTATTGATGCTAATGGAACGTAATTAATTATTGATGGCCCCAGTGTAAGGATTATTAAGAGCACTGCGATTAGAACGCCGATCCTAATCCCATAATGCCTAGCTAACTTGTTCAGGCTCATCCTGGACACCCCATGACCAGCGCATCCCTCAGCCTTGTTAACCCACGTATGAAATCCTCATAAGCCCTCCTATCAACGCCCACATGCCCATACCTAACAGCCTCAAAAATCCTGAGGCTAACCCAGTACTCGCAATTCGTCTCACTCACCAAACCCTTACTGGCCAACTCCATGCAGATCTCCCTGGGCGTCTTATTCTCAATGTCCTCAAGCCCGTGCATAGCCATGTTGGCCCTAAACACGTTCATCACATCCCCATCGTAATCCTCTACTACGAGGATTCTATGAACCTCGGCAACATTACCATTAACCCTAGCCCTAACCTCATGACAACCGGGGTTACGGAATACCAGCGTGTTGTCAATAACCTCACCCTCAGGGTGCAACTCAAGGGATGCGCCGTTACTTACTGTGAAGGGCAGTGGGTCATTAATCCTCCAGGTGAGTGGTAGGTCCTTATCAATGCCAAGGTCGACAAATTTACCACCACCCCAACCCCTGAGAGGCGTTGGCAATCCATTAATGGGTAATTCCATCCTTGGCAAGGCTTGTTGGGGTTTTTCCATGGGCTTTGGCCTTGGCATCTCAGCCTTAACCTTCGGCTTCCTCTCAACCCTCCTCTCACTCTTCTCACTAAGCAACCTAAGTCTCACCAGGGAACTCCTCGCACTTATTATCGTAAATATCAATAGTATAATTATTATGGCTATGAGAACCCACAATAGCCAGGGTAGGACTATCTTAATGACCGTGGTCTTAACGACTTCATTATTCATGGAATTAACACCATGAACGCCACTGGCGACCCCACCGCCACTTCCACCGCCCCCACCGCCTCCGTGATGTTGCATAGTTGTATTGGTTATTGACCAAGAAAATACCGGGGATATTATTGGCATGTTGCTAAATGTGAGTGGTAGGACTGGCTGCGTAATGTGTATTTTTGGTGGTAATGGGCTTATCACTGGTTCATTTATGAAGGGCATGGTTAATGCTATAAACTCTCCAAGACCGTGAAGGCCGAATCCAACGCCTGAAAAACCAAAGCCGCTACCAAATAATCCAATGCCGAAGCCATTAATGCCAAAGCCGGCACCGAATAGCCCAGTACCAAGTCCAATGCCCGGTATTTGTGACTTACTGACACTCACGATATTCACCAGGTTATTTGACTTAGACCCACTGGTCTTGATTATCAACGGCGTTATTGAACTCATGAGAATCCAAGTGATTACAAGCACGATTAACAGGAAGACCGTTGCAGTTGTTCTTGAGTTCATATGGCAACACCCCTCCTGGTTAATACTATAAGTCCGCTGGCAATGGACATTAGTATAAAGCCTATTAGTAACATTCCAATAATTGATAATATTGACCCAATTATTAATATTGCCATAAACGCAATACCAAGGAAATCCCCATCCCTGACGAGAAATATTAACAAAAGGATCCCAACAATGCCAATACCGAGGATCCACAATAACGTGCCCATCGTCATTGGCCATGGAAATGGAAGAGCCATATAAATGGAGGATGAACTTAACGTTAATGCCATTCCCTGATTAACAACCGGGGTAACGTCAGTGGTAAGTAGCAGTATTAAACCAATTAATGCCAACACTGACCCAATTAATGATAGCGATGCGCCGACTAACGTTGCGAGACTAAGGATTGACCTATGGCCTTTCCAGATGGTACGTACACCGAACCACAGCCTTAAACTGGCCAGTAGGGCTAATCCGAAAATTGTGAATAATATTGCGTCGACAATGGCCGAGAGTACGAAGAAGAAAGAAGGTGATATGCCGAATATATTAACTATTTTAGTAAAGGCTGATTGATGGGCCGACGGGTTAACCACCGTTACAAAGAACTCAGCAAAGTCCCTAGCAGCCCTGAGTGGGTCTTCCTGAATAACCTTCGCAGCGTATGGTGAAGCTAGGACCGCATAATTAACTATAAGAGTTACGGCTAAAAGGATTATGGTCCAGGCAATGAACGCCTTTAATAAATCCATAAACCCCAGGTCACTTAACGTTACCTTAGCACTCATGGTCTTCACCCCCTATGGACCCTCGCTATTACCATGGCTATTAGGTAAACTATAATGAATAGTAACAGTGCAATTACTGGAGCTAAACTAATGATCCTTAGTACCTCCATTAACAGGGTTATCACGAAGGATACCCCAAGCAACAGGACGCCAACGCCGATCACTACGGCATTGGTAGTATCCAACTCCCTAAGTCCCTCAGCACCGTAACCCAATTCCCTCATTCTCCTGGCTATCCTACTGCTTGCCTCATAAACGTTGCCTAGGAAGTACGCGTAAATAGATAGGGATATTGACAGGGCAAGCCACCTAAGGGCTGGCTCATTCACAGTACCCAGAGCAACACCCGTTGTGTACGGTATGTAACCCATGGCGAAGGCCAGGAGGGCCATTGATGAGAATGCCGAGAACAAACCAGCCCTGCCCAAGCCCCTACCCCTAACCAGGCCGATGACGCCTATTATCGCCGTTATCCCCATGAAGACGTAGATCAATATGCCTGAGTAATCGGTCATTACCATGAAGACTATGAATGGTGTTAATGGTAGTGATAGGGCCAATGCCGCGGATAGGAGTCTCATGACAACCACCTCACCCTGGGCATTAACCTTGCCACTGCCAAACCCACGTTTTCACAACCTGGGTCCCAGGGCACAACAAGCATGCCCTTGGGTAATGCCTTGTACAGCCTAGCCCTGGTACCTATGCGACCAATGCATGTAGTTATTTCATAATCACCTAGTTTCTCGCCCATGACTATGGACCCGTGGGACACGTCAATCACCAAGGCCCTACCCAACAACCTACACCTGTTTCCTGGCCCTACGCATAGGGACTTCCTGAGGGCGTTGACCACGTCCTTACTGGCCATGTTGGTGATAATAATTAGTATGGGCTTTGTTTCCATGATCACCCTGAGCAGGGCTGGATCGGCAAACTCGTACCTAGGCTCCTCCACATACTCAATCCTAAGTAATGTGCTTAATACCCTGTAGAACTGGGTCTGGCCTGACGACGGCATTACGTAAACGTCACTAGGAGGTATCGTCCACAGGCCCACGTTGTAGCCATACCTAAGCAGTACCTTAGTGAGTGAGAGTACGAGCGATGTACCGAATTCAAGTGGGTTCTCGTGTGGGTAGCCGAGTCTCATCCATGGGCCTAAGTCGATTAGAAACACCACGTTCCTCAAGCCCTCCCTCTCGTAATTATTAACCATTAACTTACCCTCAATGGACCTAGCCGTGGCCTTCCAATTAATGAATTTGAATGGGTCCCCAGGCACGTACTCTCTAATGTCCATGAAATCCGTTGAGTGCGGACCGAGCCTGTTCGGCGTCACCCTGGGCGTCACCGTAGACGGCTTAATCTTGCCAACACCCCTCCTAATGATCCTGTACCTAGGCATAACCACTAACTTAATGTCATCATTGACCTCATCCTCAATGATCCTAAGACCAAAGAGGTGGTGGTATGTGTACCTAATGCGTCCAAAATCGTACACGCCCCTCTTTAATGCCTTAACCTTGAACTTGAACTCCCTCTCCACGTCACTAAACCCCTTGAAGACTATTTGGGCAGCCTTACCATTAACAACATCAAAGCCCTCCTTATACCTCCTTGAGTCGCCGTATGACGCCGGCGGCGTCGCTATTGACACTAGACCAAGCCCACCCTTAACCCTCACCCTAACCCTAGCCTCAACTTCATCCCCAGCGAATACCCTGGTTCTCGGTAAGTCAATGTTCATGGTTATTACGGGCTTCATGTCCGTAATAAGGGCTAAGAATACCATGAGTGCCGAGAAGATAACGGCCATTAACAGTTCCTTAGCTGTGGCTATAATGGCCATTATGGCCACGAATATGGGTATAGCCAGGAGTAGGTAGTAAGACTTCGTTATTTCCCTAACCATACCAATCACTTGGGCACAGATATCTTGCCCAGGTATTCAAGGACTATGTCCCTACCCGTGATCTCGCTCTCTATTGCATACTCGGGCTTTAGCACGATCCTGTGCCCAAGCGTATCCGCAGCCACGGACTTAACGTCATCGGGTATTACGTAATCCCTACCATCAATAACGGCTATGGCCCTGGCAATCCTCAGGAGCGATAATAAACCCCTCGGGCTTGGACCAGCAGCGACCCTTTCATCGTCCCTAATCACCCTGAAGGCAAGTATGTACTTAATGATGTCCTGGTCAACCCTAACCTTACCCTCTATGAACTGCCTAATCGCGAGCAAGTCATTGGTGTTCGTGATAGTATTAGCATAACCCGTTGGGTCATCAGTCATCCACTTAATCCTCCTACTCAATAACTCACCCTCCTCATCCTCACTTGGGTACCCAAGGCTCATCTTAAGCATGAACCTATCCATCTGAGCCTCAGGTAGTGGGTAAGTGCCCTCGTACTCAATCGGGTTCTGCGTCGCAATAACAATGAACGGCTGTGGTAACTTATACGTCTCGCCCTCAATAGTTACCTGGAGCTCCTCCATGGCCTCAAGGAGCGCCGCCTGGGTCTTCGGTGGAGCCCTATTAATCTCGTCGGCCAGTATGAAGTTCGCGAAGACAGGCCCTGTCATTACCACAAACCTGCCCTCACTCGGTCTCCAAACTTTAGTGCCAACTATGTCACTGGGCAGTAGGTCTGGAGTGAATTGTATCCTTGAGAATTGAAGCCCCAGGACCTTTGCCATGAGTTTTGCAAGGAAGGTCTTACCAACGCCAGGCTTATCCTCTAGGAGCACGTGCCCACCAGCCAAGGCCGCAGCCAATATCTTCCTAATCACCTCCTCCTTACCTGAGTAATAACCAAGTATCTCACCAACAATGGCCTTAATCTTACCCCTAATCATATCTATATTTAATGCGGCCATAATTATTTTGAAACAATCTTAATTATTTAAACATTAAGTTCGTATTTTAGAACGCATTACTTAAGTTCTCTTAATCTCTTTCTATCTCATTCTTTTTCATCAGATACCTGGTTGTTTACGTAATATAATTAAACCATGATTACCGAGGACGGGGTCCTCGCGAACGCCGGTAATCCGTACTGGTTGATCTTTGGCTTTCTAGTTAACTATCCTCATCCTCTTTACCTTAGCTCTAAAATCCTTACTCAGTAATGATTATGAGACTGTAAAGGCTATTACTAAGTCCAATGAACTTAACTCACTATCGCGCACCACTCTATCTCCGCTGGTAAACTAGTTCCATGAGTACTCCAAGTTCATTCAACGCCTCTATGCTAACACCAATAGGGCATTGGGGATAGTAAGGCCATTTGTGAAGCTGATCTGTAAGGGCCCCGCCTAAGGCCCACGGGGCCTCGTTTTCTAGGTATTTTACCCTATAGGGTTTCCTTGAATAGTATTACGCCTTAGTTAGGGTAAAATCGTGATGACTACGGAGGCATCATCAACAATAAGGAGGGTTGACATACTCATAAGGATCAGTGGTCGTTCACATCAAGAATCAAGTACAACCTAGTGCCCATTTTCATTAAATACTCAAGGTTCCCATTTAAAACAGAATACGCGTCAGGCATATGGTCCCTTCTTTCCCTAATATACGGGTTATATAAATGGGCATAAACCACTATCCCTCTCCTTACCAGGTTAATTATCCTGTATGCATCAAGGTGAATAACTACTTCCTGAGTGAGTGGGCATTCATCGCTAGTTATGTAATTCATTACCGTAAAGCCAAGCCTACCTAATAACGTAACCAGGTCTAGGGTAGCGCACGGATATATGATCAGCCTGTTGATACCCATTCTCAGTAATGACCTTATTAGGGATGGTCGCCTCAATAACTCATGAACTTGGTCAGGATCTATCATTAGGCCATACATGCGGCAATTAAGTTCCTTAATGCGAGTCCAATCGGTGACCCTGCTAATGCAATCATCACCACAGCAATCAATACCCAATCTCAAGACCCGTATTATGATATCCCTATGCCTATTGATTAATTCATTAAGCATATCCACGCAGTAGCACCTGGATCTCGCAATCGCTACGTGGAATTATCAATGCGCCCTCATCATCACCGTAGCCGGTCAACGCCTCCGTGCATCCATGATCATGAAGTAGGCACGTGAATGCCGAGACCAATGCATCGATCTCATGCACATTACTTACCTGGGGGCCCCTCAGTGACGAGGTTATGATCCTCATGAAACCCTGCCTATCCATCCCAAGTACCTTAAGCGTTGATGTGGGGTGCACCTCAAGCACCTTAATGTTTACTTGCCTTAAATAATTCGCAACCTGGATGCCGTACATTGTCAGCAACCTCATGGAGCCCAGCAGTGGCGGAAGAAGTCTAAGCCCCAGTTTTCTGGCCTTGATTTCAATTAACCTATTAAATCCATGCCTAGGAAGCCCCAGGGGTGCGTCAATACATACAAATGATGGTTTTTGACCTAAAGCAAAACTCACTAACTCCTCCCTTGAGGATAAGGTGTTTACGAAGTACATGGGTTCAACGGTATTCAACACACCGACGCCTGTTCTCCTCCTGCCTGGCAGCGCCAAGTCAATACCAACGTAGATCCCACTCATTTGTTCATAAAAGGGATTTACTTGGTCCCTTGTTGCCATGATTGGGTCCCTCATTGTTGTTAATTAACATGGTTTTAATACCTGCATTGGTTATCAATGGAGGACTTGAATACGTGATTTTTGAATAAATAATAATGCCATGATTTATTATAAACCCGTCAGAATTGATTAGGTAGGTCATGATTAGTACCTGTAGTCTTTAGATTCCTGTGTTAATAAGGATACTAGGTCTTAGTAATTAAAAGTAGGTCGAGAATTTATGGAGACATTATGTTCAACATGTAAATCCCTTCATACTGAGGTATTGAGGGCATTAAAACGCGTTATGTTTACCCTGGGGTTCAAGTTCAGGGGATCGAATGCATGAAACTAGGTCCTTTTGATAATTCTTATACCAAGTCTATTGAGGGCCTCTGTAACTACTTTCCTGGTTTCATTATCGATGGACTTCCAACTTACGTAAGCCTTGGTCGGCTTGTCGATCATCATTTTAACAGCCTTTATTATCATGTCCTCGGTCACCGGCTTAATGTACTTTGGTATTGCGTGCCCTATGTCAGTCTCACCGCTGATTATTCTATTATCCATAGTTAGGTAATGGAGATCCCCAATGGATATTGAGGGTTCACTATTACTCACTAATTTGCCGTCGAGGAACTCATTAACCACATGATAAAGTAGCTCCCAGCCCCTACTCACAGACCAATCGTTTTCGCTACTTCCCTGTTCAACGAAGGTCACCGGCATCGATTCAATGGTTGGCCCATGATGGGTAGCCTCAACATGGCACTCAAAGTTTTCCAATCCATACTCATGCCTTACCCTGCATAATTCCCTGTAGAATGCCGTGATGGTGTGCGGGTTGGCCAGTGATATGGTGTTTGGTTTGCCGCCAAGTTCTGCCGTGCTCCAGTTACCCGTGACGTGTGACGTGAACATGGGCCTTGGGTTTTTCATTGCATGGCGACTGACGAAAATTAACTCCTGCAGTTTCTCGGGAATTCTTTGCAGTAGTTCCTCTAGATCATCCAGGTAAACAATATCCCTATCCAACGCGTAAAACGCTAGGTTACCCCCTAGGTCATAAACCTCGTAACTACCCATGTTTAGTCTATACTTGAGGTTCCCATTTTTGTTGAATATTTCAAAGACACCCCTTGATACTGGGTCAACCTTACTAAATACAATACCATACATACGCGTCTCAACTAAATCCATAGCGCTTCTACCCTTATTAATTATTCCTGCTTCAATAACTCATTAAGTTTAATCTCACTAATAACAACGGGATACTCTAGGTCGAACGATATTATTACGTCTGGTCTTAATTCCATAACAAAGCCAACGTCTTTAGTTCCTACGTATATGCATGCGGTCCTCTCGGGTAGGCCTGATGGTACTTCGCATGGATTAAGTGAGTAATTAATGCCGAGGCTTGTGAACATTGTCCTTAATGTAGAAAGACCATCTGTGAGCGTTATCTCAGGTCCACTGATGAGGTAACTAAGCACTAGGTCCTCCCTAACCCCCACCTCCCTGTCCTGGTCCGGCGTTGCCGTATAACCCACCTCAAAGATCCTGAGGCCGCCCTCAATTAGGGCCTTATTCCTAGCCGCAATCTCCATCAGTTGAGGCCATATGTGGTCCCTAATAACGGTGTAGAGCTCTGACTTGGGGTTATCGACCTCCACAAGCTCCCTTTGGTCCATGGTCCTCCTTATCATGACGTCCCTATTACTCATCATGTAATTGAGAACCTCCTGGAAACCAAGTCCTATCATTAGGTCCCTCACTAGGTCAGTGAACATGCTTAATCCATACCGCGCACCCCTAACAGGCTGGGATGGTAATTCCTTTGGTATTTTGTCATAGCCATAGGCCACTGCGACATCCTCCGCAAGATCCACTGGGTGAAGTACGTTAAACCTGTACGGAGCAACCTTAACCAGCAATTCCTTGTCCTCATCTACAGCATCGTGCCTAGACATAAGTAGGTAATTCATGACATCATCCTTACTAAGGTTGAGACCTAGGTAATCGTTCACGAAGTTTATGGTTAACCTAAACTCAAGGGGGTTCAGTGCTGGGGACTCCGTGGTACCCCATGGAGCTTCCACATTAATTACCTCAACAGTCCTTGAGGAGCTTCTCTCGAGTAGATTGTATGTTAGGACGGCAAGTATTGACTTGGCGAGTTTTAGGTCTGTTGCGGTTACATCGATTAGTACATTCCTCGTCTTCTCCGTGACCTTAAAGTCTTCACTACCAAGCACGGGTATTATCACGAGAACCCTACCCTCAGAATCAACTAGTATTGGTACCTTACCCTCATAAACAGCGTATTTACCGTATAACCTCCCCTTTTCCATCCCCTCAATAACCTCGGCCCCACTCAACTCCCTATCACTCTCCAGGGGCCTATACCTAATGGCATCAAGTTTCTCAAGCCTATACGTGAGAGGTGGCTTAATCTTATCAGCATCGTAGAAACCAATGGCCATCTTCCTCCTATCTCTACCATACGTCGCGTGCAGCTTCTCCTGTAGTTGAATCATCTGCCTAATGGCCTCGTCATTAAGCCTTAGGTCACGTACAATGCCCATCATTATGTACGGTCTATTAGGAACGTCCTCAGCAACCAACCTAAAGCCAGAAGTAATCATGTTGAGCCTAGGGAGACCAACCTCAATCCTCAGCAATCCCCTGAGCGACCTGGCTATGCCCTCGACAGAGAGTAGGTCGGGCCTATCGTGGGTAGTTTCAAACATCACATCATCGCCAGAGACGCCCTCAACCTCGCCCTTAAGCCTATTCAAAAGAGTAATGAGCTCCTCCTCACCACTGAAGTACTTACCCAATAAACCCTCTAGGTCGCTTCGCTTAAATGTAATTATAGGCATTCAGTTTTCGAGACAACAAAACCTATTAAGCATTTTGATCATGATTACTAAGTAATGAGGCCCCATCTAATTATCGTCCTGGTCATAATTATAATAACCATGGCGATGATCATAGGCACCTTGCAATATGCACGGAGAGGGGTTACGAAGGCGATTTCTATAGGCCTTGTGAAGGTTCCATCTAATGCACCAAGGATCATTGTAAAGTCAGTATTCAACAATGGTTCCCAAATACCCATCAATTACACGTGTAATGGATTGGATGTGTCAATACCGTTGTACATAAGTAATGTACCCAACAACACCAAGTCATTAATGGTCATTATGGAGGACCTAGATGCGCCGAATGGTATCTTCGTACATTGGGTCCTCTATGATGTGCCGCCGAATGTTACCGAGATACCGCAGGGAGTATCGGCTCAGTATTACGTGCCTGGTGTTGGGTATCAGGGATTGAATGATTTTGGTAAGGTCGGTTATGGAGGACCATGTCCACCTGCCGGTCCTCCACATGAGTACGTAATCATAGTACTAGCCCTGAATAGGGAAATAGCCCCGAGTGAGGGTGTTAGTGATTTGGATCTAATTAATGCTGTGGGTGTGAATGATATTGTTGGATATGGCGTTTTAACGGGGTATTATGGTGGCTAGGTTAGTCCCACTATGCGTTTGATTTCCTCGAGTTTCTTTCTCAATTCCTCATTCTCCGCCATCAATCTACTATTCTCATTGGCTAATTCATTAATTCTCTTGGTTAATTCCTCCCTCTTCAACTTATTAGTTTCCTCACCGCCGGTTCCTGTAACACCCAACTCTCTACACTTCTCGGCAATCCTATCGCTCCTTACCCAGTAAATAACCCGCGTGCTCTCCCTGTCCCACTTGAGTTCTCCAGTGTCAATGTTAAGTTCAAGTGTTGTTGATATTGCGAAGACATCACCACGTTCAAGCTTGTACCTAGGAACGACCTCATCAAAAAACCAACTCTTCATTGAATCAAATACATTATCCAGTGAATCCTTGAACTCTTGGGAATTCCTAATTCTTCTGAATATTTCATTTGCCTTGTCCTCGGGGAATTTAGATCTTAAACTGCCGCCAATGGCGCCAAAGAGGAGCCTGAAGAAGTCCGGCCTTCCCTCCCTACCGTACTTACCGAATAATTTAGCAGCCGAGGTCTTACCGGTTACCCACCTAATCTTTAGAATATTACCTCTAACTAACTCGGCGGATACGCCTCCCCTCTCTAACTCCTCCTCGCCACCGGCCTCCTCCCTTCTCTCTTCACCACTCATGAATTAAATAAATAACTATTTTTAATAAAAACCTTTCACCGCATGATTATTAGTAATATATTAATTTTATTATGGTTGTAGAGCTAATGAAGTATTTTAGTGATTAACTTTTTAAACAATTGATTAAACAATAAATCAAATGCGGGCAGGTAGAAGGTTAGTTAAGGTTGATGAGCAGTTGGAGGCGGTGGAGTTCATAAACACCGCAAAGTCTATATACGGCTTATCATACAGGGAATTATCGCAAATACTGGGTATACCAGAGAGCCTGCTGTGTAGGTATGCCAATGGTGATTTACTGCCCTCGCTGGATACAGTTAGCGTGATAAAGGATAGACTGAAGTCAATGTTGGATCTCACGGAGGTCCTGAGAAGGAATGTTGTAATGAAGGACGGCTTTGTTGATCTAAATAATGTCCTGTTTAACCCATACATACTAAGACTTTATCAAAGAAGGATTAGGGAGTTCTTCTCTGATTTACCAATTAACAAGGTATTAACAGCGGCAACCGACGGGATACCTCTCTCGGTAATGGCATCCTATGCCCTAAATGCAAGACTCGCCATAGCCAAGCAGTATAAGGACATAGCCACAGAGGATTTTTACGAGGTTGGTTACATAGCCGACTCACCGCCACGTAGAGTCTCCCTATACCTACCAAAGCACCTACTGGAGAAGGGTGACGAGGTCTTGATCGTTGATGACATAGTCAGGACCGGAAGAACGCTAAATGCACTGGTGGAGATGATAAATAATGCAGGCGCCCATCTTGCCGGCGTCTCAGTCCTAATATCAATGAGTAACTCATGGGTTGAAAAAATGAGGGACAGGAATGTACGCATAGACATAATACTGGATCTAGGCAGTATGAGGACCTAAATCATAAGCGGCAATCAAGAGGAACTGACAGCAGACAATGAGGGATAAGTTATTAAGCATCACGTGATCAATGGACCCGTGGTATTCATCAATTATGAAACACTGATTATGATAATATATATGGTAATAACGTTCGTGTCCTTCTACCCGATAACATATCAATTACTAATAATCAAGAGAGGGATTAGGAAGCACGATGAAACACCGAGCACCGAGGGTTTGAATATGGAAAACAGGAGTAGGGTTAGGGTATTCATAGTAGTTCCTGCGAAGTCCGAACCCCTCGACCTAATAGAGTCATCCATGAGTAGGTTATCATCACTAGGTAATGAATTTAACATCACCTATGTACTGGATAATTATGATAATGAGACAATAAGCATCATCAAGGCCCTAGGAAGTAAGTACGGTTTTAAGGTAATACACAGGGAAAAACCGAGGGGGTTCAAGGGTGGCGCACTGAACCACGTGATTAAGAGATTGGGGCTTAACGATGAGGATTACATGCTTGTACTCGACATAGACTCCGTAATTAGCACAGACACACTTAGGGAATTACAGAGGTTTCTTGGCTCAGCAAGTGCAGTGGTGCCTCGTTGGACCACCATTAATAGGAATGATTCATTATTAGCCCGCGGGCAATGGCTCGGCTACCTATTCTTCTTCAGAGTTTTCAAGGCACTTGATAACCTGGTCAATTGGGTCCCAATACTTGGCAGTGGGTCTCTGGTCAGCGTTGGCGCGGTTAGGAGGGTTGGTTATTGGCCTGAGGATGTTCTTGAGGATGTTGAATTAGGCGTTAAGTTCTTCACGGGAAACTTAAGGGTTAAATACAGTGATAATGCCCAGGTGCAGGTAGAGGTCCCTGTTAATTACATGGGTTTCCTCAGACAACAGCTTAGGTGGAGTCTCGGCGTGGGTAGGGTAATTAGGAGGTACTTCTGGCAGGTACTGCGTAGGAGACATGGAAGTACAGTAATGCTTTACCTGGGTCAGTACCTCGCCTACATACTTCAATTAATTTCAATACTAATGCTTGCCATAATCGACATCATAGGCCTAAGAATACCACTATGGGTCTTCGCGTCATTATTAGTACTTGTAGTACCGTCACTGGCACTGTACCTATACAACCTGATTGATCTTGATAGGGAATACGGTGGTGATCCCCGTAGGGACGTATTCGCAATAAACAGTGTTAACCTAGCCTTCATAATGGCGCTACCCAGGATAGCCATTGCAAACCTAATGGGGCTACTCGGTATTGGCAGTATTGAGTGGGTACCAACACCGAAGGGTTCCCGTAAATGGTCCAGGGAAGGCATAAACCTATTACCCGAGTTCCTAATGACGTCAATAGTAATCATAGCATTCATCTTCTCCGTAATACACCTAACGCTATTGAACATGTTAATAACACTACCGTACCTCGCGGGGTACGTAAGGGGACTTTGGAGGGTAATCAACGGTACACTATGAAACTAGATATAATCAAGTATACCGCCTCTCTCACTCTTATTAATTAATGACCTGACCTTCCTCAAGTCATCCTCAATAACCTCCCTTAGCCTCGGATTATAGAGAGCCGCTGCTGGGTGATAGGTCGGGAGAACCTTAGCACTAACATCACCAATTCTGGCGGTAAATACCTTACCTCTAATACTACTTATGTTTGACACGGACTTCTCTGGGTAGCCAGCCATTGTGAGGACCTCCCTGGCGCTATGCCTGCCAAGGCATACAATTACCTGGGGTTTAATCATGAGTATCTGAGTCACGAGATATGGTCTACATGCATCAACCTCATCCTCTTCAGGATCCCTATTATTGGGCGGCCTGCACTTAACAACATTAGTAATGTAAACCTCTTCCCTCATAATACCCACATTACCCAACAACTTAGTTAGCAGTTGACCGGCGGCACCCACAAAGGGCCTACCCTCCTCATCCTCCCTCTCGCCAGGTGCTTCACCTATCAACATGATCCTTGCATTTAATGGGCCCTCACCCGGAACAACCCTCTTCCTTGTACTGTATAATTTACACTTGGTACAATTAAGCATTAAATTCACCAGCTCATCATAATTAGCAACGTTAATCCTGAGTTTAATGATATCCATAAAGCGACTCAATTAAGATCAAAGGCAGGCTGGATTTTAATTTTGCCTTTACAATTATTCAACTTGGTATTTCTCAGGCACATACTTAATTGGCCCAGTAAGGGTTCGCAGTAAATAGGTGGTGCCACGGTGAAGATCACGGTATGGGCCTTGCCGTATACAATTACTATTTGCCTCAATGCGCAGAACATACCTGGTGTTATTGACTGTGCAATTTTATGCCAGAACAAGTGGGAATTATTGCTGTTTTTCCTCGGCCTTTTGTTCACCACCGCTGAGCTTTTGAAGTTCCTTGTCGCCAAGTGGTATTATCGGGCCTTCCTTCCAGTCCTTTGGGTAGATTAGGATTGCGTTTACCTGGACTATTTGGTCACTTATTGTATTACCCCTAACGAGCTTCCTCTTCCTCATGCCGCGCCTCTCAGGGTGATATCCAAGCCCCTCATTCATTAGCAAGTACTTCTTCACGGCGCCCTCTATGTTTGGGAGCATTGGAGCGCCATCAATCCCACTGCCGCCCGTAATCCTTATCTTAAAACCAGGCGGTAGCTCAAGAACCTCCTTTACTGCGCCTCCATCAATCTCATCACCAATCCTTAAACCCACGAACCTCTGAGCAATTGGATCCTTAACCTCCAGTTGCTTAGCCCTTCCGCTCACTGGATCGTTAAGCACTAGCTTAAACGTAGGCATTGACTTGAGCGTAGATAGGGGCTATTAAAATGCTTCTATCGTTATGAATAATCAGTATTTTGATATAAAATGTCATATTTTTGAAATAAAAGTATTTAAAAATAACAGATAGCCTAGATTTGTGACTAGTATGGGTAGTAAGTCCCTGAAAATTCAGGTTGGTGCTACAAACCTTAAGCCAATGTGGGTGGTGGCATCAATACTTTTGGTGGGTGCCCTAGCAATGCTTGTGGGTGGTGTCGTCATGCAATTAGTATATCACATAATCCTTGCACCATTGTGGGTCGGCATCTTTGCAGGGATATTATTATCAATTCCTCTAGAAATTTGGGACTTCTCTAATCCAGATGTCATAATTAAGGCAATAACCCTAAAGGATAGACTATTAATGGTATGCTTTGGTTTAGTCATAGGACTTGGCGCAATACTACTCTACGCACTTAACCTATTTGTTCCTGCGCTACACTGGGGCATTAAGGCATTCTTCGTACCTGGTGTCGTAATTGGAGGCTTAATATTCGGTATCGGTGTAGCCATCGCCGGTTACTTCCCAGGCACCATCTGGATTGCGCTCGGTCAAGGAAGAAGAGATGCCGTATACGCCGTGGTTGGTGGATTACTGGGTGCCTTGACCTGGTCATTAATATTTGGGCAGGCGAGGTACTTCTTCTGGGATACCCTTAACTTTGGTCCAATAACGTGGCCCACACTATTTGGTTTAACGACTAAGGTCGATGAGTTAATTGTAGCTGTGGTATTTGGCATTTTAATGATTAGTATGTGGTTATTCATACCAAGAAGGCAAGGTGGCAAGGCATGCGTGCTCCACCTAACTGGTAAGACTAGGGAGGTGATGCCGCTTGAGGATGAAATTAGCGAGTTTAAGGAGGATTATCCGAAAATACCTGACTATGTAATTGAGGCTGTCTCCGTTCAGCAGCCCCGTTCATCAAGGATAATATTCGCGCTTGCCTTCGACTTCACGCTAGTGGCGGTCGCGGTAATCGTGCTTAGACAGATATTCGGCGAGTCAACTACATACACATGGATATGGGCACAAATACTATACTTCATAAACCCGCACTGGGCCGCTAGCTTACCCTATTTCCAGTTATTTGGTGGATTAAAAATAGTTAACGGTGTCCCTGTTAATAAGCCGTTTAGTGAGATCGGTTGGGAACCACTTTCTGACCTAGGCACTTTCCTTGGCGGCCTAATATCATCAATCCTCATAACAAGGAGGTTCATGGCGTTTAAGCCATGGGCACCGCACATATGGAGGAATAGGTTCGGTAATACGTCGGGACTTAGGGCCCTAGCATCATTCATAGGAGCCTACCTAGTATTATTCGGTGCTAGAATGGCCAATGGTTGCGCTAGCGGTCATATTTTGAGCGGGAATTTACAGATGGCTGTTAGTAGCTTCGTGTTCTTCATCGCCGTGATAATAGGCGCAATTATCATGGCATATGCACTGTATGGTTTGAAACCATGGACTTCAAGGTAATTGCACAAAACATGTGGAATCTCCCTTAAAAATCATTAAAATCCTTGTTTTACCATGATTATAAGGTTTTACAGAAAGGATTCCGACTATTACGTTGAGGTTAATGGAATAACGATCAAGGTTAATGGGACAAGGCCCATTGACTACCTCCTAGTCGCATTAGTGTATGGACTTGGTGTTCGCTTTATTGATAAGTATGGTGTTGATGAGTACGTTATTAATTGCGAAATAGCTAATGATGAACTTAGGTGCGATGTTAATTGTAGTGGGTTTGAAAATAGGTGCCTTGTGTACAGGTTATTAACACGCGGCAGTTTAATGCTTAGGTGCTTAACTCAATCATGACGGGCACATGATCCGAGCCCTCAACATTGCTTAAAACCTCAGCTTTGATGACTTTACTCCTTAACTCCTCACTTACTATGCAGTAATCGATCCTCATAGCCCTCCATCTTTCCCTATAACTGCGCCACGTGTATACCTTAGTGTTTGGATGGAGTTCTCTGAACACATCAATGAATCCCTCCTTGAGAAATTGATTGAGCCAATCCCTCTCCTCAGGTGTTAATCCAGGATGCTTCTCATCCCAAAATGAGGAGTCAATTTTATCCCTGGCTATGTTAAAATCACCACATATAATAATTGGTTTCTTATACCTTAGGTTATTCAGGAATTTCTCAACGGCATTGCAGAAGGACAACTTAAAGTTTAAACGACTAAGGTCATCACCGGCTCTTGGGAAGTAGGCATTAACTATGTAGAGGTCATTAAATTCTACCGTGATCATCCTGCCCTCGGCATCAAACTCCTTGATCCCAAGGCCCTTAATGACCGAGACTGGGTGAACCTTGGTAAGCGTCATGACACCTGCATAACCCTTCCTCTCGGCTGGTAATGAGTATGCCTCATAACCAAGATTCATGATTGTTAGTGGTAGATCACCGGAACCCCTGATTTCCTGGAGTAAAACAACATCGTAATTACCTGTACCTAGGAGCCTCTCAAGCGATCCCTTCTTCATTATACTCCGTAAGCCATTGACATTCCAAGAAAGCATCATCATTTTTGATTCCTTGAGGATAACACCTTAATTTAATAAAAATTCACTTGCTTAGTGCTGTTTTGAATTGGTCTCTTAGTACTTTTTTGTCTATTTTTCCTGTGCTTGTTAGTGGTAGTTCTTTTACGAATATTACCTTGTCTGGTATCCACCATTTTGGTATTTCGCCCTTCTCCACGAATTTCATTAGGTGGTTCTTAATATCATCCTCAGTGAGCCTACCTTCATAACCAGACTTTGGTACCACAATGGCCACGGGTCTCTCACCCCACTTCTCATGCGGAATACCCACAACGGCCACCAGGTTAACGCCTGGGTGCGTACTAATCAAGTCCTCAAGCCTTAGGCTTGGTATCCACTCACCACCGCTCTTAATAACGTCCTTAAGCCTATCAGCAATCTTAACATAATTATCTGGGAACCAAACCGCTGCATCGCCAGTGTGGAACCAACCATTGCGCCAGGCATTCCTAGTCTTCTCTGGGTCACCAATATACTCCCTGAACAACCATGGTGCCCTAACAGCAATCTCACCAATACTCTTTCCATCCTTCGGTACGTCATTGTCCTGCTCATCAACAACACGCAACTGAACAAGGGGTATCACGATACCAGTCCTCATGTAAATTTCGTTCTTCTTCTCGGGAGACAGATCCTTATGCTCAGGCCTTAGGTGGGCTATGGTTAGTACTGGGGCTGTCTCCGTTAATCCATAACCACTGATCACTGTCATACCCCTGGCCTGGGCGGCCTTCAGCAAGCCCTCTGGGAGCGCGGCACCACCAATTACGAACTTTAACCTACTTAGGTCGTATTTGGGCGAGTCTGGGTGGTTGAGTAGGTTGTACAGTATCGTCGGCACACCGGCGCTGAAGGTAACCCCTTCCTCATGTATGAGCTTTAGTATGTGGCCCCAGTCATACCTGCCTGGGTACACGATCTTCCTGTGTCCATTGAGCATCGTTGACCATGGGTAACCCCATGCATGAACATGGTACATGGGTACAAAGAACATTGCAACATCATCCTGCGATACATTCATCGGTGGGTTCTTTATGGAGAGTGCCGTGGATAGTGTATGCAGCACTAGGCCTCTGTGGGTGTGGTACCCACCCTTCGGTAGGCCCGTGGTTCCTGAGGTGAATAGCATTGTGGCCGGCGTCCTCTCGTCGATTTCCGGGAATTCCCTCAATGGTTCATGCTTGAGCAATTCCTCGTAGGGTATCATCTTTACTCCGTAATCCTGGCTTGGTTCCTTACCCTTATCACTCATGTAGACCACGGCCTTAATACTCTTCACATTATCAATTACGGGCTTTATTAGCGGTTCGAAGTAGTCAATGTTGACTATGAATACCTCGGGCTTCGCAACACCCATGGTGTATATGATCTCCTTGGGAGCCAGTAGGGCATTTACAGTGAACAAAACGGCACCAATACTCGGCACAGCGTAATAGAGGTCCAGGTACCTGAGGGTATTCCACTCAAGAACAGCAACCCTACTACCCAATTCCCAGGCCTTACCGGGCCTTAGGCCAAGATCCATTAGTGCAGCCGAAACCCTCCTAACCCTATCAGCCAGTTGGGAGAAGGTTACGGAGGTCCTAGAACCACCAGAAGGCCAGTAAACGATTTCATTATTCGGAAAGGCAGTAACAGCATAATCAAGAACCTTATCCAAAGTCAACTGAAACTCATAGAAAAAGGACTTAACTTCCTTGCTCACCATACCAAAGGACAACCATACACCAACTTATAAAACTTCTGAATACAATGCATATATAGAAATACATACACATGTACAAAGTGGGGCAACAGGAAAACTAAAAACTTAAAATATTTAATCAAATAATATTAAGCCTATGAAGATAACAATACTCGTGGATAACTACGCAACGCAATTATCCTCATTAAGCAGACGATTACTGAGTGAATGGGGCTTCGCGGCCTACATACACGACCATAAAATACTATATGATACCGGGTTAACAGGGACAACCCTATTGAATAATATGAGGGCGTTGGGCATAAATCCCAATGAACCTGAATACCTAGTAATCAGCCACAGGCATATTGACCACACGGGTGGTGTTAAGGCGTTCCTCAACGCTAGATCAAGGTCAATAAAGATGATAGCCCACGCAAACCTATTCACAAGGGCCTATGCGGTTGGTGAGGGTGGTAAGCCCGAAGACATAAGCGTGGACTTTACGTGGGAGTACCTAAAGAACAAAGGCGTGGATTTAATACTAATTAAGGAACCCTATAAAATAGCCAATGGTGTCATGGTATCAGGCGAAATACCCAGAAAATGGGGTCCCAGTCATACTGGTGCGGTGGCTGATGAGGTGCCTGACGATATGGCGCTCTACATGGAACATCCAAATGGCTTAATCGTGCTTACTGGCTGTGGGCATTCAGGAGTTGAGAACATGGTGGAGTACGGGTTTCAGGTGACTGGTTTGAATAAACTTTATGCCGTCATTGGCGGCCTGCATTTCATGGGTCTACCAGATGAAAGGGTTAGGCAGGTAACTAATTACTTAGTTGGTAAGTCACCCAGGATCATAGTGGGAACTCATTGCACGGGTGTTTTGGGTATTGCTGCGTTGTATAATGCCTTGCCTGGGGCGTTTAGGCTTGGTGGAGTTGGGGCCATCTTCGAGCTTTAACCTGGAATTAATATTAATATCTCCTTAAGACGCTGTTGGTGTTGAAATGAGTCTTGATTCCCTGGAACGTGGAATTGAGTATATCCGTTGGTCCCTGTTTATTGTATCAGCTGACGCGTCTACCCTGGTACTCCTACTGCTTTTGTCGTTGTTTGTCTCTTCATTTGCTGCGTACATATTTACTGTCGTCCTTGCGTATTTTTTGCTGGTTTCTACGGTAGTACCCTACGTAATTATTGCCATACTTTGGCTACTTGGCTTTAGGAATCTGGCTAGGTATAGTAGGAGGTATTTTATTGGTTTTATTGGTTCTCTGATCACCGTGGTTTCCTACTTCATGAACGTCACGTATATGGGCTACCTAATAATCAATGAACTTGTGGGTAATACCCTTGTTCCGCAACCACTGTTTCTGGAGCCTATAATACTGGCCTACAGTAGGTACTTTATTGTGTTCTCGCTTTATCTGCCGCTGCCGTTATTTGCGTCCTTTATTCTGGGCATTATTGGTTCTATACTAAGCATGTTGGTTCTGTACAGGCTCGGTAATGACTTTAATTCACCAGGATCTAGGCGTAGTGCCTTGGTGAGTATTATTGGTTTACTGGCGATGGAGTTTCCATTGGTTGGTGGCTTGTTAATTAGTATTGGTTCGGCGTTTCTGGCGATTAACCTGGGGTCAATTAAGACATAAGAACACGAGCATAGCAACTTACTAAGAATTTTAAATAATTCATTGTATAAAGCAATGCGTGGATAAAACTGCAGTTATAATTCTAATAATTGGATTGTTAATAACATGGTTATTGGCATCATCGATAGGCACATTAATAAAGATAAAAGAGGCAAGCGGTTCACCGGGAGGCAACTCACTGTTCCCAAGGGTAAACTTACCACAACCAGCAATTGCGCTACCTCCAATAAACATAACACTACCTCAGCATGTCAATGAGACGAAGGGTTCAATTCTAGACATACCATTAATACCACTGCCAATAATAATGCCAAACATCCCAATTAATGCCTCGAATTACATCTCCATAAACACGCCCGGACAGGAACAATCACAAGGCGGAGAGCCCGGTCTGGTGGGTTCACAGGTGGGTTCAGGTAATTCCCAGTACCGTATCAATACCGCAGTAATGCCATTTAAGGTACCCCCACTTTTAATTATCGTGATATTGATAGCGGCCGTAATGATCATTGGTTTAAGCCTGCTTATGATCACCAGGGGAAGTCATAGGGAATATGCCGAGGCTAAGAATATTAGCGAGAGCAAATCAATAATGCAATTAGGGATTAGCACCGCTGGGAATAATGTTAGTGGAGGTATGATGAGGTCGATGCAGGGTATTGAGCTTCTGCCGAGTGAGGTTGTGAAGCCCATGGTTGGTTGGGGCGGTAGCGCAATAATAGACTTGGCAATACCCAGGGACTTACCCCTGGTATGGAGTTACGGTAAACCATTACCCATTAGGGCAAGGGATGGTTCTACACTCACTGTGTCAAGTCCAGGTATTATCAGGGATGGCTATGTGATAATGCCATCCGTGGGTTGCTATGGGGTCAATGCTGCGCTTGGTGACCATGAGGAGACACTGTTCATTAGGGCAAGTGATTATGGGGATGACGTTGTTAAGTTCACTAGATTGAATGTTGGGGCTTTTGTTAATAGGGATTCAGAAACCATTAGAGAGGTCGTGGGGAAGTTGGTTAATGAGGGAATCGTGGTAGATGTTGATTCCATTAATAAGGTCATTAGGATATTCGAGAAAGTAAAGTATGGGCTTAAGGACGTTGATAGGCATGAGTATGAGGAGTTCCTAAGGGCATTGAGGAATGCGTTTAGGGAAGCCAGGGTGATTGTTTGTGAGGGCACGCCGTGACCCGTTGATAAAGTACGTAATTACCTACATAATACTGGCATCATCAGCGCTACTGTTGCTTCTTTGGCGGCCCATGGGTGTTTACGTAATCACCATATTAATGATCCCCATGGTTGCCCTGGTAACGGCGCTCCTCGCAAGCACTATCTTAAAGTACCGAAATGAGGTTCTTTCAGACGTGCTTAGAGGGTTGGTGGCGCCATCCCTATTCGTATACCTAATGATCGGCGGGTTAACGCCAGTATTGATATCAAGCCATAGAGTTTACTCCCTGGTTATAAGTTACCTAATGAATTTCCTGGCATTTACCGTAATCGGCGCCTTAACGAATTGGTACTCTAGGCGAGGAACCATTGAGAGAAGCAGCATGGAGCCATTAATGAAGTACCTGTCATACTTCTTCATATTCCTTGGACTGGGATACCTATTTGGCACCGCGTATTCGCCTTTGTTCTACCCATTCATGGCCATATCCATTGTTTACCTGGCGATCGCGCCGGCATCCATGGTTAAGGACCGCAATAATAGCCTTGGGAACATCATTGGGAATTCGCGTTCCCTGGCTATGGCAGCCTTTGGCATTGGTTTACTATACTCGATATTATCAATACCAAAACCACCGGCGTGGAACACCTACATATTAATCGCTTTCGTGTTTGTGGCGTCCATGGCCATTATGTATGCGGGTTATAGGCTGTACACCGGTGGGTTGAGCGCCCTGGAGGGAATTGAGGAGGAACTGTATGAGGCGCATAAACGAGAGATCAGGGTGGTTACATCCCCTGAGTATGCGCTTTTTGAGGAAGCCGTGAAGGAGTTCATAACCAATGGACAAAAGGATAAGTTAATTGCTTACCTTGTTCATGAACTCACGAATGACGGTTTGGACTATGAAGACATAATCAATAGGCTGAATAGGTTGATTAATTACTCGAGTGTTGCAACCTGCAGGAGGAGGGTTAATAGGAGGGTCCTTGAGTTGGAGGTTAGGGATAGGATTGACCTGGTTAATGAATTAATGAGTGAATTATTGAGCAATAAAAACACTTAATTAGGATCTCTCGGTACTTAACCTAATAATGAGTAAACTAAGCATTGACTACATCACTGGGAAGATTAGGTCGGTGATTGACGAGGTTATGAAGTACTTCGTCGGTGATGAGGCAGTTATAATAAAGATAATGGCTTCTATACTGATTGGTGGGCACGTACTACTTGAGGACGTACCAGGTGTTGGTAAAACCTTCCTATCTAAGATGCTGGCTAGGGTCCTTGGGCTCAAGTTCAGCAGGATCCAGTTTACGCCTGACCTACTGCCCAGCGACATAGTTGGCACTAAGGTTTGGAGACCTGATAAGGGCAGTTTCGAGTTAGTGCTTGGCCCAATATTTGCCAATTTCATACTGGCCGACGAGATTAATAGGGCTCCTCCTAAGGTTCAGTCTGCCTTGCTTGAGGCTATGCAGGAGGGCCAGGTGACAATTGAGGGCGAGACCATTAAGCTACCGCAACCATTCCTCGTGGTCGCCACGCAGAATCCCATTGAGCTCGAGGGAACATACCCACTACCGGAGGCACAACTGGACAGGTTCATGATAAGAATAAGACTAGGATACCCAGGGGACGAGGTTGAATTACTTAGGAGGAGGATCTCGTGGCGTAGTAATGATCCAACATCTCAAGTAAGGACTATATTAAGTGGTGACGAGCTTATGGCAATTAGGGAGTTCATAGAGGGCCAGGTAATTGTTAGTGACGATGTCATGAGGTATATAACGGGCTTTAACATAATTAGGAGGGACCCAAGGGTTATAGCGGGTCCCAGTCCCAGGGGTTTAATGATTTTAATGAGTGTGGGCAGGGCCATGGCTGTGATTGAGGGTAGGGATTACGTGATACCTGATGACATAAAAAAGGTAGCCATAGAAACGCTTGGGCATAGGATTGTCTTAAAGCCTGAGGTTTCTCTAGAGGGCGTTAGCGGTGAGGATATCGTCAGGGAATACATCGAGAAAATACCAGTGCCCAAGTGATTATTAATGAGGGATGTTTCGAAAATAATCATAATACTTGCGCTACTGCCAATGATAATGGCTGTAATGGCAATATTGACGGTCTCCAGGCCATACATAATTCCTGCATTGTTTCCATTAATCATAATCATAATAGCCCTAGGCCTAAGTGGCAAATCCACGATAAGGCTGTCGCTAGGCATCGACAGAGACGTAATGTACGTTGGCGATGAATTACACGTGGAGCTGAATGTGTATGTACACGGTGGTTTCGGCCTATTGGTAATTAGGGCACCGCCAGGCCCTGGTTCATTCATGGCGGAGGGCTTTGAAGTGACCAGTGGTAATAATGTCCACGTGTTCTTTAAGGGATTCAGTGACGTAAGTAGGAGGTTTGAGTACACATTAAGGGCTGTGAAGAGAGGCATCTATGGACTGGGCAGTATAGAGTACACCTACTACCACGTCTTTGGTATCCATGAACCAATCAAGGGCACCATAAGTCTAGAGAAGACCATACAAGTCATTCCAAGGATTAAGATAGTCAGGAGGGTATTGGGCATAGTTAAACCAAGGCAGGGATTACCTAGGTACCCACCTTCTAGGCTCGGCCCCCACTCCACGGAGTTTAAGACCGTGAGAAATTACGTGCCTGGAGACCCCTATAAATTCATCAATTGGAAGGCAACGGCAAGAAGCGCAGACAACAGACTAATGGTTAATGAGTATGAGAGGGAGGGCCTTAGGACCGCAATAATACTCCTTGACACGGGTTGGTGGATGAGGTACGGCACGTCCGAAGAAAATCCATTGGAATACGGCATATCATTCATTCTATCCCTAGGCAGGGTTTTACTTAGGTATGGCTATAATATCGGCCTATGGACAATGCCAATGGGCCCGAGGGTAATGCCGAGCTCCGGGATGACTCAGTACTATAGGTTATTGAGTGCATTGATAAGCATTAGGTCGCTACCCATTAAGGGCTACTCAATGGACATGACGCTTTATCGGGTCATTCGTGATACCAATCCCGTACTCATTGCCGTGACGAATATAAATAAGGAAAGTGTTGGAAAGCTCGGTGAGATCATTAGTCGGCTACCAACTAGAGCATTGGTAATAGACGTAGTGCCCAATACGATATTAATGAGGGGTATGTTTAGGAACATTCCCTGTAATCAATGGGTCATTAGAGATAGGAGGAGGTTATACGGGGCATTACCGAGGAATACCAAGGTCATTACCTGGGATCCAGCCTGTGAGGGAATTGGTTCAGTTATAGCCAAGGCATCGACATACATTGGTAGGTGGTTATAGTGAGCATGAAGCAGATACTAATCATATTATCACTTGCGCTACCCCTCGTACCGCCCACGATACTACTGCCCAGTAATACATTATTGGGCTCGATAGCGATGATCCTAACCGCCTCCCTGGGCCTAGTGGGTTTGATCATGAATAGGTTGGCAATTGAATCATGGGCATCGTTAATCCTCATGCTAGTAATATCCCTGACTTCCCAGGGCTATGTACCGTACATACTACACTCATCACTAACACAAATATGGAACCCAGCTCTGCTTAACGGTTTAATAGTGGTAATTGAGTATTCCCTGGTATCCTCGCAGTTGTATGGAAACTATGTAAAATACATGAGGGAACTCAGTAATAGGGGTTATGACAAGGCTGAGGTCAATAACGCCCTGGATAACCTGGTTAAGTGGATAATGGCATTACTAACCATAGCCCTGACACTATCGCTGGCCTTTTACTACGTAATAACAATGGTAACAATACCCCTGGCGGACCCATTCACAGCCCTCGTGGTCTTTGCCGTAACCTACATAGTAATAACAAGGTACGTAATAACGCGAATAAGGAGCTCATGAAACCTCGAAGAAATCACTAAGGCACTCAAGGACATTGCCGTTGGCTACTGGCCGCCAAACAACCCTATACCTACCCCTACTAACGGGTTTACCATCATTATCAAACTGAAACCAAACAACAACAAACGAGGAACTTGGGCTAATCATAATTTGTGGAGGTTCAATTGAGTAAACAATCCTACCATTAGCATCAATCACCTGCCAGGAACCAATGTTAATAGGCGTATTGCCCAGGTTAATGAGAGTGATGTAAATAGGCTCACCGCTTGAAAAGACCCTCCTATCTAAATAAACACTACAATTCACACATATAAAGTAGGGTCACACCTATAAATATTAACCGAGGACGTTGCAATGCGTAATAAAGCCAATTTAATGGTGCCATAAATAAGGCAATGCATTGAAAAATATAAGGGATTGAATATGACCTAGAAATATTATTTAAGCTATCCCCGTCTTCCTCTCTTCCTTGCAAGGATCCCAATCCCGCCCTCCAAGACCATTTGCTCTATTTGCGATGGTGTCAAGCCCTTTGTCTCAGGCATGAGGAGGTATGACCAAAGAGCCACAAAGAGTATTGCGCTACCAAGCAGTATAAATGCCCCATCATAACCAATTTGATGGATCAGCACTGGCATGTAGAAGGTAGAGAATGCCGCGCCAAACCTAGAGAACATGGCAGCAAGACCCTGGCCGGTGGCCCTAACCCTAGTTGGCCAGATCTCGGCCATTGCCACAGTGAATGGTCCAGGACCAAAATTCATGAAGTAGTAATAGATCGTGAATAGCGTCATGACGAGTGGGAAGGCTAAGGATGTTGAGAATAGTTTCATTTCATATAGTGCCAGTCCAATGAACATGTCGATCCCCATCACCGTTGATCCAAGTATTGTTACAAGCCTCCTGCCAAGGATGTCATAGGTGACCGCCGTTGTGTAATAACCAAGGAGCGCAATAGCCCAGTAAAGCGCTGATGCTAGGAAGGACATCTGGGGTGTTGTTAATCCAAGTCCCTTAGTAATGTATGGTGTGTACATGTTTGATCCATAGAAGGCTATGTCAGCGACGGGCCACCAAACCCATATGAATATCGTCACAATCCACATCTTACCAGCAAATAAATCCTTAATTGACGGCTTCTTAGCAACACCAGCATCGAAACTAGCCTCCTTACCACCAGTCATCTTCTTAACCACATCATTAGCCTTCTCCTTAACTCTCCTACCCAATTGCTCCTGTAGCGCAGCCCACCTTGGTGATTCAAGAATGCCCATCCTGAGTAAAATGACCACTAGGCCCCAAATGGCCTCGCTACCGAGCATGAACCTCCAGGTAAAGTCAGGGCTTGTGTTTCCCCAGGCAACTGCCATGCCGTATGCAGATAGGAAGCCGACGACAGAGCCAATTCCCCAGAAACTATTCATTGACGCAAGTGCGAAGCCCCTGCGCCTTGCCGGTGCGTACTCAGCAACCATTGTTGGTGACAATGAGTAATCACCGCCAATACCTATACCCAGTAAAAACCTCACGGCAAATAATTCCCAGAAGTTCGTGACAAAGGCTGAGAGGGCACCGAAGACCACGAAGAATACTAAGTCATAGATATAGAGTAGTCGTCTACCCATTCTATCAGCAATTGGACCAAACAATACGGCGCCCAGGGCAACACCGATAAAGGCTGACGCCGCCAATAGACCAGTCTCTACAGGCGTTAACTTCCATAGGGGTTCTATATAAAGTAGTGCGGCGCCTATGATTAAAGTGTCATAGGCATCCACAAACTGACCCATGGATGCTGTGAACCAAGCAAGCCAGAAATACCTACCTAGTTTCCTCAACGGCATATCATCAAAATTAATACCGCCTAGGTTTCCTCCATTCCTCATTAACGGCAAATATTAACAACTATTAATATGCATTACCCATTGCACCCAAGGATCTGCGGCAGATCCAGCAAAGAACTAATTATGAAATCAGGCCTTGAACCTCCACCTAAATCATCAATACCTAATGAACCGCTCCTATCAACAATAACGGCATACATGCCCACAGCCTTAGCCCCCGGAACATCGGTGCTCACCCTATCACCAACATAAACAGCCTCCCTACCCTCAACACCCAACACCCGCAGGGCCTTAAGGAATGGCTCAGGATGTGGCTTAACATGCTCAGTATCATCACCAGCGACAATTATTAAGTCAAAGAAGTCGTAAACACCATCCCTACGTAACCTATCCCTTTTAAGACCCGGCTCTCCATCCGTATTAGTCACCATGCCAAGCCTATAACCACAAGCCCTTAATTGCCTCAACACAGGCAGCGTCTCAGGGAATAACCTACTTCTCGAGGACCAGGAATCCCAATAAACCCTCACCAACTCATTAATTAAATCAACGCCCAACTCAACCCCTAACTCAGCAACCACCCTCCAAAACCAAACCCTCCTATCGAACAAACCAAGGGACTCCATACGACTCTCCACACCCCTAACGACATCAAGCACCACAGACTCACCAACCCCAGTCAATGAAGAAATCCTACCCGCAACAACACGCCTAGCGAACTCCCTAGCCTCACCAACATCGACCAATGTATCATCATAATCAAACAAAACAATCCCAACACCCCTCATCCCACCAAACACCGAAAAACCACCAAAAACAACACAAATAACCCTTACTGACTAGGGAATAATTATCCGCGGTAATCAATACATAAATGACAGAATGAGTTAGACACGATGATAGTGCCGGGGCCGGGATTTGAACCCGGGCCCCCTTGCGGGGACGGGATGTCTTGCTTTACTCTCGAGTCCCGCGCCTTGGACCTAGCTCGGCCACCCCGGCGGTTTTTACTTGTTGGATATTGTTTTTAATTTTTCTTTGTGCCGTTTTATGGCGTTTGCGTGTGCTTCTCTAGTTCTATTTCTTTTTTAAAGATCGATAATGCATAGCCTATGTCGTTGAGTGGTATGCCCAATAATTCCATTGCCCTCTTATTGCCTAGACTACTGTCCCTCGGCCTCTTGGCCTTGTATTTCACATCACCCAGCCCTATCGGTTTTACCAAGCTCTCATTAAGCCCGAAGTACCTAGCTATGGCCCTAGCGAACTCAAACCTGCTGAGTCTGGGCCCAACAACATGGAGAATACCCGTGAATTTCATGCTAATCAGTTTCTCAAAGGCTTCACCAATTATTGTGTTGAGGGTTGGCGATGACCATTGATCAACTATTGCCGTGACCTCCTCACTCCTCATAAGTTTTTCCACAACTATCCTCCCAAAGTTCTGCCTACCAGGCCCAGTACCGTAGATCCAGGCAACCCTAACAATAGAGCCATCCAATGCCCTAACGGCCTCCTCGGCAAGTAACTTCGTTAACCCATAGTAGTTAATCGGTTTCGGTGGATCATCCTCACTATACATACCCCTCTCACCATCAAATACGTAGTCCGTGGATAGGTAATAAATGGCGGAGCCAACCCTATAGGCCGCCGTGAATAAACCCCTACTGGCCATCACATTAACCCTATAACAAAGCTCCAACTGCTCCTCGCACTGGTCAACATTACCAATGGCCGCCATGTGAATAATCACGTCAGGCCTATAATCAGTGATTAACCTGGCGGAATCCCTGGTTATGTCGGCCTTAACCACAGTGACGCCGGGTATGTTGATTGGGTGCTCGTTATAGGTGCCAACAACCTCATGCTTATTAGCCAGGCTAATGGCTGTTTTATACCCTGGTGATGAACTAACACCAGTAATTAATATGATCATCATGAATAAGTTAAGTCGATTATTTATAAGGAATTCCAGGAAAGGTCCATGGCATAATCTCACGATTATTAATGAGCCAAGGTTAATTAAACCATAGGATTACTAAGTAGGTTGAGGGAGGACTCGAGAGCCGTGAAACCCATGACTCAATGAAACCCTGGAACGGCCACACTCTTTACCTACTCATCCTTTATTATCATGTAAGGTTCATAAACGTGCCTTAACCCATTATTAATGCATTAAATCTTAATGTATGAAGATTATGGTTTGTCGTTATCGACTAAAATATTTATTGAGGTACTACAAATAATTTGGGGTTGCCTAAATGTTATTTAGTATCGAGTCCAAGAGCAGGGGAGATGATCTCTATTTTTGATCATGAGTTGGGAATGCTTACGAGGTTCCTAAGGGGTTCGAGGCTGACGTTGGTTACCGGCCTTAGGAGGATTGGTAAGACTTCGTTAATGAGAGTTACACTCAATGAGGCGGGCATTGACCATGTGTACCTAGATGTTAATGGGTATATGCAGATTACTGCGACGTGACTGACCTATTTATAGGACTTAATGATCTACTGCGTAGGAGATCCCAATAAGGATAGAGTAGTTAATGTGTTCAAGGTATCGAGGGTTTAAAGATACCTCTTAACCTAACCCGAAATACTCATTAAGTTCAGGGGTAAGTCACGGATCAGTATCGCTGACCTACTTATCAAGCTTAACCATTGTCAGTGAGCCAGTGATAATAGTCATTGATGAGATCCAGGAATTGAGGAGTTAATTGAATAGGACTAAGTTCGATAAGTTCACTGGATCACCCTATGATACACCTTGTTTTTAATCCAGAGTAAAGGTGATTATTAACGGATATAAATATCGCTGACACAATTGGGAAATCCGTGACCAGGAACAATATTGCCCTTGGCAGTAATAGCTCCATTGAGATCAAAACACCTAGAATCCCTACCCATGACCTTCAGTGAACCAAGTGATGGGAATCGGACTTACTCACGAAACTCCACTGCATTATTGGTTGAGGAGGACCATCAGCCTAAACGAATTGGTGAAGGGGTACTACGGGGAAATAACGTGAGTATGCAGTGGGTTTTTTGAAGTCCCCATGAGTTTACCGGTTGATTAATCAAGGCATAGCTAAATCACTGCAGCAACGGCGAGATAACCGTAGGAACAAGTACGTTGTTATGGAATTGAACAATACCGAGGAAACAAGTAATACTCACTTCGTAGAGACCGTTAGAACAAGCCCGAATCATTAACGTTCATGCGGAATAAAGATCCAACAACAACCAAGCAAAGGATAGGGTAAAACTTATAAAAGACCTAATAAAATGACGATCCAGAAGATTTCAATAGAATATTGAAAGTATGGGTGGGGCTTGCCATATCTATTCCCCATACTGAGCAAGAAGATTTCAATAGAATATTGAAAGCCTGGGTATATTTGCGTTATTTCTCAGCGATTTTAGTATATTGAAGATTTCAATAGAATATTGAAAGAACATCGTACTGCCCAGCACCAGCATAATCAACTCGATAACAGAAGATTTCAATAGAATATTGAAAGGTTTTTACAATCAGTGTATCGGCAATTGCGTTTATGACTTTTGTGAAGATTTCAATAGAATATTGGGGGTGAGGGTTTTGGTGGTTAGGGCGTTGTTTGGGTGTAGTGGGTCTTCTATGGTTTGGTGTGTGGGTTTTGTTGCGTTAGGGGTATAAATCCTTAGATGCTGTGGTGGTTTGTGTCCCTGATCTTCGTGTTTAATTTTGGTGTCAGGTCTTCATCACCCATTGTGCTCAGTGGGTTTACTGGCTCGGTGACAATGTCCATACTCCTCAATGTATTAAACACTATCGAGCCTGGCCTCGGTGATGAGGTTCATGCGAGGAGGGGTCCTAAGCCTGTCTCGGTGACGCCGTTCATGCGTGGTGGTAGGGTTTTGTTTAGGGGTGTTTACGTGGCGCCGCCTGGTGAGGAGTTGAGGTTTAGGGTTACGGTTGTTGGGGAGTCCCTGGGCCTTAAGCTCCTCAATGGGTTTGACGGTGTTAGGAGTGTGGGGATTGGTGGTGTTGATGCATCGCTTGAGTTGTTGGGTGTTGAGGTTCTTAGGGTTGATGATCTTTGGAGGGTTGGTGGTGATAGGTTTAGGATCGAGTTTCTAAGCCCTGTTAGGTTTGCCAAGAGGAGTACTATGGGTAGGAGGCGTAGGGTTAGGTTTGACTTCTGCCCAAGCATTGTAAACATACTATTCACCACGATAAACCACTACTCAAGCATTGTCGGGCTGGGTAACGAGTTGAAGTCCTGGCCCTACCTACTCAGGTGGGCTTATAACTACGTGTACATGAGGGACATGAGGGGTAGGGTTATGGCTACGAAGCATGCCGGTAGACCGGAACTAGGCTTCCTGGGTTCCGTTGCGTTCGAGATAGTGAGCAAAAGGCAGTCGAGGATTCAGCAATTGTGGCATTTACTGAATTATGCGGAGCTCATTAACGTGGGCACGGGGAAGAGCATGGGATTCGGAGTAATAAAAATAACAACAAACCAAACCCCAGCACTGCATCAAAATCCTCAGAAATACATGAGTTGAGAGAGGACTGAGTACGATAGAGGTATTCTTCAAAACCCTGCTGAAGTGTCGCTAGGGCTTAATTAACATTTAAGAAAAGAGGCTCTTTCAATTCTGGCCAAATTCTAATTAACAACAATAATACTGTTTACTGCATACCTGGCAATACTGCACCGTTAGTACCAATACAACGGCCAGACAAACAGGGGATACTCAGCCAGTACTGGGACGATGAATCAGCCAAGGCCGGCATCACGCAGCCATTAAGTGTTATTGGTAGGTTATTACGTGAAAGGGTATTTAGGTGTCTTCACCTTTCTCGAAACTATCCCTCATTTAAGTATCATCCCTTGTGTAGTGATAAAGGCTTAAATAATGCATGGACGCGGTTTTACTGTGTCTTCGTTTAAGTACTCGGATGTTTACAGGGTTGTGTATCCGAGGAGGCATGAGGGTATTTATAAGAACCGTGGTGATAATCCCTGGGTATCAATAAGGATTAGGCAGGGCGTTGGTCGTGACCCAAGCAAGTGGTTTTCGAATCAATTAAAGGTTATTGCCGAGGTCAGCAGGGTTTATGGTGATGGTAGGGCCATGCTCGGTACTAGGGGTGATATTGAGATCTTTAAGGTTGATTTCAGACTCTTCGATGAGGTGGTGACCAAGCTTAAGGAGGTAGGCCTTGACCCAAGGGACTCCTGCGGGAACTCTGTTAGGAATCCAATACCGTGCACCTCCCAGTTCTGTCCGTATGCCCACATCAACGCTGAGGCATTGTCCACATTCATAGGCGATTACTTTAGGTATAGGAGTGAGTATGAGCAACCCTCGCTCTCGCATAGGATTAAAATATCAATTTCGGCGTGCGAAAGGACCTGCGCAGTGCCCGTTGCCCAGGACATAGGCATTGTGGCTAAGCCCAATGGTAAGTTCGACGTGTACCTAGGCGGTGGCATAGGTGAGCACGCCTTCAGCGCCAAATTAGCCTTTACCGACGTTGATGCGGAGGATTTACTACCAGTCTGTGTGGGTGTTGCCGAGGTATTTAGGAGGTCTGGCGAGAGGAGGGGGTTCAAGTGGGTGGTTAAGTTACGTGGGCTTGATAAGGTTAAGGAGGAGGTCATGGCGATCGCCAGGGAGGTCAAATCCAAGCTACCCAAGCCACCCGATTTGGCTCCAAGGTTCATTAAGTCAAGGATTGTGAAGGCCCCATACCCAACCGGCTGGGTTACCGCCGATGAATTGATTAAATTGGCTGATGTGGCTGAGAAATATGGGTTTGGCTACGTACTACTATTTAACAACCAAAGTGTTTACATACCAATCCGTGAGGAGGTTAATAAGATTGAGGAATTGAACAATTATGGGATTAGGGATCCAGGGCCCATATATCCCGAGGGCCCAATAACCGTTGCATGCCTAGGGAATGAACTATGCCCACCAGGCCTAATAGACACCACCGGGCTCGGCCGTAAAATACACGTGCACTTAAGTAGGCTCAATGAACCAATTAGGGTCGGCATTAGTGGGTGCACGCATGATTGCGGCATGTCGTGGGTCTCGGACATCGGTTTCGAACCATTTGGTTCTAAGACGAGGATCTTAATAACAATGGGTGGTTCACCGACGGCCCTGGGTTTCGTCATTGGTACGGTTGACCCAGGGGATGCGGAGCTCGCGGCACAGGTTCTACTTGAGATGTATAGGGAGTCGGGTATTCACGGGGTTAGGGACCTCATGACTAAGGTTGGCGTTAACACCATTAGGAGCAAATTAACTAAAAGCGTGCCCTCCTTTAAACCGCCGGATAAGGACATTGGTATTGTTTTCGGGCCTGACTAACCTCGGAGAATATGCTTTAAAGCATTGTTTACTTGATTCTTCGGCTTATGATTATTGAGGACCTACCTGCATTATCAACAGCCATTATCTGGGCCTGGGCATCAATAATGTATGGAGACTTCATGAAGAGGATGCACCCATTAACAGTGAACTTCCTCAGGATGCTCTACACCTCAGTAATACTCCTAATTCCAGCAATGGTGCTGGGGCTTAACTACGGAGCCATATGGGGCTCACTGAGCGGCTTGCTTTCACTCGTCATTGGCGACTCACTATACCTATTCTCAATAAACTACTCAGGCGTCTCAATAGCCGCACCGGCATCCTACACCTACATACCATTAACAGTGTTATTCGCGGTATTCCTAGGCGAACCACTGACAATAACGAAGCTAATGGCCAGCATACTATTAATACCCGGCGTCTACCTACTATCCCGCGGTGGTGGTTCAAGGAGGGAGATTAAGGGTTTGTTCCTCGGGCTCTCCGCGGCCGTTGCATGGTCGGCGGGCCAAACAATGATTAAGATCGCCGATACTGCTGGGTTAAATCCCATTTCCATAGCCTTCACGAGGGTTGCAGCGGCCGGTATCGTACTATTCGTGGTTAATCGCCTCATGGGAAGTAACATTGCTAAGGCCGTTAGGGGGACGGTACGTGGTTACCTACCCATCATAGCCGTGCTTGACCTGGGCCTTGGTGTTGCCCTGTTTGCCCTTTCAATGGATTTAATAGGCCTTGGGCTTACTGTGATACTGACGGGCACCATGCCATTGATAGCCCAGGCCATGTCGAGCACCATGGGCAGGGAGAGATTCAGCATTCTTAAGTTCCTCGGCGCACTAATAATAGTAGTGGCAATAATACTAGTAGTCCTTTAGCCATGGTTTATTCATTATAATTGATGAGTATTTATAATTCTTTAAATATTTCTTATTATTATCATGGGATTTAATCATTAACTCCTTATCCTAAACTACTAACTTTGCATTTAATCTCATCGTTAAATACACATAGGTTGCGTCATAATACGTTATATTCATTTCTCTAGCTAAGTCAATTACATCATTGCTTAGGCCTACTGATCTAACATTCATTAAATTATGGCCAGCATCCTCAACCATTAATTTGGTCTCATGAAAACCCCGCACATGTAATGAGTAACCCGCATTCTAGCCATCCAATACCCAATCACCAAGGGTCTTGGATGGTCTCGAGCAAGCCTTAAGTAGTAGGTGCATGTGCCACCTGCCCTCCCTGATTGCCTGCCGGTTCTCAGATAAATCGTACTTCTCGGCCAATGCCTTAACGTTCTCTTCAGCAGCCTTGTAGAGTTTCTCGCTGACCTGTACTGCATCGCCCTTGTTAATGTATTCCTTAGCTTCGTTTAGGTACCTCTCGGCAATGGTAATCCCATCCCTCATGCCCTCCTTGGGTTCCTCATGCTCAAGGCATTAAGCAATAACTCAGTAACATCAATACCTCATCCATCAACTTCCTAATTAACTCCTCAATACTACTCATCACATTAATTACGGCATTACCCAGTATATAAACCCTCCATAATGTGGCGGGTACTCCCTTTGCTCTGCTCGATTAATTTTTAAGAGCACCCGAAAGTAAAAAAGTCCGGTGTGCAGTGCTGGGTTGGTGGTTATGGCCGGGGCTAAGGCCAGGGCTCTTGCAACTCTCTCCCTGGCTATTTCATTAATCACCGTTGTCCTGGTCGGCCTAGGGCAACAATCCACACTTTATAGGTCCTGAACCTACTCACCGGTTAATGGTGTTGTTGAGGATTACGTGGTCTATAAGGTGGTGGCAAACGGCATTAACTACTCAAGGATAGTAATGAGCATTGGGTCCATAAGCGGGTCATCACTCAGCAATGCCTCGGTCACGGTATTTGCATTAACGCCATACCGCATAGTCCCCGTGGGACTCTACGAGGGTTCCAAGGTAATCATACCAATGAATACGCCCGGCATAGCCTACGCTGTGAATAGGTGGGTATCCTGGATGCTGAGGAGTACCTGGCACTCAATACAGCCAGGCTTGTACACGGCACTCCTCGTATTCGTGACCTACCAAACACCGCGCGGGATCTATATTAAGTCATTCACAGTACCGTATGCACCAGCCCCACTATACATTGGCAATGAGTCTTACGTAATAACCATTAACGCCAAAATAAACACAGCCGCACCACCAGACATACCAATAAGCCAATTAAAGAGCGTGGGCCCCGCAATTACTAAACCCACGCTTGTATTAACGAACAACACGGATCAACCCAACCAGCTATATGATTGCGCGAGCCAGTCGACAGAGGCGCCATTATACGCGCCTGGCACTACACCATCGGCGTATGGGTATTTAGCCCTGGCCAATTGCACAGGTTATAACGGGACAATACCACTATTATGGGTCTCATGGAGCCAAAGAGTAATTAATGTGTTAAGTGGAGGTACTGTTAATCTAGGGCTTAGTATTCAGTCATCATACTCAGAACCATTTTCTATATATGCCGAGGAGTTAGGAAAAAGTAACGGACAGGTTATAGTCAATGTAATTGGTTCTACCTTCAGTTCATCATCATTTTATCTATACGTGCCAAGTGCATCTCCCGGTGAATTTGGAGTAGCCGTTACAAGACCCGGTATATACTACATAGGTGCGCTTGGTGCTTATGCTATGGCTCAATACCAGTTTTGGGAATGCAACCCGATTTCTGGCGCGTGTGAACCCACTAACCAATATTATTACTATGTCATAGGGCTTAATACGCAGGAACAAGCCATAACGGATCTTGATACGGGCAATGGCCCGGTATCCGCCATATTCCAGTTCCTAAACTATTACGGTCTAAGCCTACCAACTCCTGCATATGCAGGTTGCGCGATTAATAATGGTGGGATTCCATACTTCTATTTCCCCAATGGAACGGGAATTACGTCATACCCATACCTAATTGCTCAGTATGTGGCTAACGTGTTTAATGTGTCGTTGACTGAGGTTATATTCACCTTGGTCTCCGCGGTCAAAGATGGCGTGGTTGTTAAGACCATAATTGAGGTGGGCGGATTGCCAACCTGGGCTCAATGGCTTATTAATGTGCTTTCGAGCATGGACCAAATGACTAATCTCCAACAGTATGAAATAACAATCCCCGAATATTATTACGTATGGGCTCAGCCAAGTCATGTTGGTAAGTATGTTTATTATAATGTTGTTCCTGGCATTAGTTACGTGAATTATAATGGTCAGACCTACGCTGTGCCCACGCCTGGTGTTGAGCTCAATGAGACCTGGGCTGGTGGGCGATTGGCTCAGGGATGCCCGCCGACATACCTTGGTTAATGAGGTTCCGATCTATGTATTTTTAAATCTACGGCACTCATTAAACCCTAGTGGGCAGTATTTCCCTTGGTGATATTTATGGACGTTGTATCACGGTTTATGAGTACAGTATATTGGTTAGGCTATGTGCTTCGATTGTGGTATTATTGGTTGTTCTATTTCTATTTTTAATCGCTTACAACTTCTTTATCAGTATAATCATGATCGTGATTATCCTATCCTTCTCGGAGTTGCATCATAGGGAGTTGAAGATTGATAGAATAATCATAGCTAAGCATGGCAGATACTACATGGTTAATTTCGTATGCGGTAACGAGGTCATAAGAGCCAGGGCAAACCTAACCACAGTATCTAAGATAGCATCGATTGTTAAGGTGCCCGTTGACCTTCACCAGTAACATTTACATAGGCGTTTTGATAACCCTAAGTAATGGTTAATGGCTTTGTTTTGTTTAATGGCTTGGTTTACTCATCCTTCAAGCCCCTGGTTAGAGCTGAGGCTATGGTTGTTGTTGGTGATAGGGTTGTTCATGTTGGTAATGAGTCGAGGGCGTTAAAAATTGCGGATGCCCTCGGGCTTGAGGAGGTGGACTTAAAGGGTCGTGTTGTGATGCCGGGATTCATAGATGCCCATGTGCACCTGGACTCGATAGGCATTAACCTGGCAACGCTGGATTTAAGGGGTGTTGGTAGTATTGAGGAGTTGAAGAATAAGCTTAGGGAGTATGTAAAGAGTGTCAAGGCCAGGTGGATAATGGGTAGGGGTTGGGACCAGGAGTTGTTTAGGGAGAGGCGTTGGCCAAGTAGGTTTGACATTGATGATGTGGTTAGTGATAGACCTGTCATGCTGGTCAGGGTCTGTGGGCATGCCGCTGTACTTAACACGAGGGCCATGGAGCTGACCGGTCTCTTGAATGCGGCAGATAGGGATGTGGTTAGGGTTGAGGTGGGTAATGCCACGGGCGTAATTGTTGAGCGGGCTTTGGATAGGGTTGAGGAGTTGGTGAGGGACTCATACACACTCGATGATTATAGGGAGTTCATGATGAATGCCATGAGATATGCAGCATCGCTTGGCGTTACGACCGTAGGCTTCGTATCCGCAGACCTAAAAAGCCTACAATCGTTGATAATGCTTGAGAGGGGTCTCGGTAAGTTACCGACTAGGGTTAGGGCATACCTAAATCCATTTGATCATGGTATTGACGTCATTGAACTACTGAGGCAACTCGGCATTAGGGCCGGCTTCGGCTCTCAATACCTGAGGATTAATGGTATTAAGGTCATTGCCGATGGCTCGCTCGGAGCTAGGACTGCCTGGTTATCAAGGCCTTATAATGACGACCCAGGTAATTCCGGCAGGCCGAATTACAGCTTTGATGAGTTGATGAGTATTGCGAGGAGGAGTAGTGAGGTTGGTCTTCAACTCGCTATTCACGGTATTGGGGATAAAATGGTTGAGACGATACTCGATATTTACAGCAGGTTAGGTAATGCCCAGGTGCTTAGGCATAGAATTGAGCATGCATCCGTGTTGAGGGAAGACCTTATCAAGAGGGTTAGGGAACTCGGCATCGCATTAGCTGTACAACCTCATTTCGTAATTACTGATTGGTGGGTTGTGAGTAGGGTTGGTGCTGATAGGGCTAGGTACGTGTACCCATTCAAGACGTTAATTGATAATGGCGTAATGCTCGGCTTCAGCACGGACGCCCCAGTTGAGCCTCTCAATCCATGGGAGACCGTGTACGCGGCGGTTACCAGGGGCTGCCATGAGGGTATAGAGCTCTGTAGGTATACGGAGAATGAGAAGGTAAGCGTGGCAGACGCACTTCACCATTACACATACGGTTCTGCGTACCTACTCCGTGAGGAGGACGAACTCGGCAAACTCGAGCCAGGCTACCTGGCGGACTTCATAATAATCGACAAAGACCCGCTAAACATTGACGAGAAGGAACTTAGAAACGTAAAGACCCTAGAGACATACATAGGAGGGCAGAGAGTATACCCATGATCTCGTTAAAAGGCGGCCTTTTCCTGCACAGTCCCCTGTATTAACCTCCCCTCCCTAAACCTGCTCAGCCTAAATATGTCCCTGAATGTTCTTACTTTTCCATACTTTATTAATTCTGTGACCATCAAGGCGAAGGCCGGCGCCAACTTAAAGCCATGACCACTCAAACCAACAACGACTATTAAATCCTTAATTGGCTCATCAATTATGGGCATCCAGTCCGGGGTAACGACATCATATAAACCCCTCCAGCCACCCAGGTACTTAGCATTTGTAAACCACGGCATTCTCTTGGCGGCGTTCTCCATCGCGTTAACGGCATAGTCAAACTCTGGCTCGGCTAATGGATTGAAGTCGTCTGGGTCTGGCCAAGCATCCTCGGGTGGGTACAGTAGGCCCATTAAACCATAGCTAGAGCCCTCGGGCCTTATGTAGAAGTTATTCACGTAATCAAATACGTTAGGCAGTGACCTGCCTATTTCGACCCTAATCACCCTCTCAATAATGTTCTTAATCGGCAGGTTCAACTGTGGTAATAGTTTTTGGGTCCAAACGTTGGTTGCAATAACGTAGTGGTTAGCCCTTATAACCTCGCCACTATTAATGAGCCTCACACCAACCACCTCATTACCCTCAAACTTGACCTGAGCCTCATCAATCACAAACTCAACACCCAACTCCCTAGCCCTATTCATTACGGTGTTCGTGTATAGGCCAGTATCAACATAGCCGGCATCCTCCTCATAAATGCCGGCCTCACCCAACGTAACGCTAGCGTTAAGCATTTCACGAATTTCATCACCACCCAATAATCGAACCTTAGCACCAATACTACGTAACATGTCAAAGGTCCTCCTTATGCCAGTCTCATCATTGCTAATAACCAGGAGGCCCGTCTTCGTAAATACACCAGTGCCAAATTCTCTCTCGAAATTCATGAAAAAACCATGACTATAATGCGACATCCGAGCCACATAATCATTGGCATAATAACTCCTAACAAGGCCTAGGGAGTAAGCCGTCATCCCCTGAGCAATCCCACGCTTATCAACCACCAAGACCCTAAAGCCTTCCCGGGCAAGGTAATACGCCGTCGTCGCCCCTGTGGAGCCTGCACCAACCACCACGACGTCGAATGTTTTACCCATGACTAATCCTTACTTATCACTGGGAATCAGTTTATAACTAGTACGTGACTGACCACTTGATTAACATGGTAATTGCATGCACGAGGGACTGCTACGATACATGCATATTCGACGAGAGCTACAGACCGCTTAACATATTCCCAATCAATGGCTTCACATGTGCCAGGGGCAAGGCCGACCTAATTAGGAATGAGAGGAATAGGGTTACTTCGGCTTACATAGATGGTAAGGAGGTTAGCATTGACGAGGCCATTAAATACGTAGCGAAACTGTTCAGGGAGGTCATAAAGAGGGATCCAGCAAGGATACTGCGTACGGATTACGATGGTAACCAATCTTTACTTACGTGGTATTTCCCAGACAGGCTATTTAATGTAATTGGTGCATCACAGACTGACAGGTCCATATGCTCTGCGGAGGGCCATGCAGCCATTAGGGCGCATTACGGCACCAGCATGGGCGCACTACCCGAGGATTTCGTTGAGTATAGGGCTGCCGTGTTCTGGGCGTTCCCGGCTAGTGTGTCGGCGCCGCACATATGGGCTTTATTCATTAAGAAGTTTAAGGTGGCGATTGATGTTAGGTTAAGCGACACGGCTAGGAAGTCGGATAGGGCGATAATAGTTAGGCCTGGCACTGATGTGTTCCTGGCGCTCGGTGTAATTAAGGTCTTGATTGAGGAGGGTCTCGTTGAGGGTAGGGTTAGGCATTTCGAGGATTTGGCGGGTTACGTTGGGAAGTTCTCGCTTGATTACTTATCGAGGATTAGTGGCGTGCCTATTGATGACATTAGGTGGCTCGCCGAGTTTTACCATGATTATAAACCATTAACACTGATTGGCTTTGCCCTTGGTCGTTCATTAAACGGCGGTGATGCCATTGGCATGATTTCACTAATACCGGCCCTAGTCGGTCTTGAGAGGGGTTATTACTACTCGAATTCCCTGGGTTGGGGAATAGACTTTGATTACCTCAGGGGTCTTCACATGGCTAAGTCGCCTAGGGTTATACCCATGGCAGATTTTGGGGATTACATTGAGCGTGGTGAGGTGGATATCGTGTATGCCTGGAATGAGAACCCAGTGGTTACACTGCCAGGTGGTGACAAGTTGATTGAGGCTGTTCGTGAGAGCAGGGCCACATTAATCGTTCATGATCCGTACTGGTCTGAAACAGCTAAGCTGGCTAATGTCGTTATTCCAGCGCCGACATTCCTTGAGAAGTATGACGTGGTTTATGGTTATTGGCATGATTACCTGGTCTATAACGAGCCCATTAAATCACCCAGGGGTATAACGGAGGTTGACCTAGTACGTAGGTTGGCTAAGGAGCTTGGGATTTCCCACCCATTACTTCTTGAGGATCCCTGGGATGCCGTGGATAAGGCCATAAGACCCACCGGCATTACTCTAGGGGAGTTAAGGGATAGGAAAGTCGTTAGGATTAAGCCGAGGTATTTACCCGCAAACGAGCCCGACGCACTTCCACTACCTAATCCCGTGGAACCCAGCGAATTGAGCAGTAACGAGGTTCGCCTAGTATTTACCTCACACCCGCTTTACACTAATACGCAGTTCCGTGAGGTTTACGGTAATTTAGAGTCTGTGGTTTATACTCATGATTATGAGGGTGTTTTTGCCTTAGAGAATGAGTTTGGTGTTGTTAGGGTTAGGGCCGTTAGGGATAGTAATGTGCCTTCTGGTGTGGCGTTGATTTATAAGAGTAGCCTTATTGACCTTGATGGTAAGCCAATAAATGCCCTCACAGGTCGTGTTAAGGGCAGATATGCAGGCACACCGTTGCTAAATGGCGTTAAGGTAAGGATAAAGAAATTATTCCAATAAGTGTTTATGACTATGTGCTATTGATAAGTAATGGCTTTTTTGCTGGTATTCTGTGGTAATTATTTGATATTTATTTTTGATTTGACATATGCATATTGTTATTTTGAGAATTAGGTTTTAAAGGCATACCTACTGATTGATGGAAATGGTCGTCAAACTGGCCAGGGGGTCTACCAGGAACTTGAAGAAGTTCTTAGGTGGATTTAACATAACCGTTGGTAACTGCTTCGATGAGCTTGAGTTCATGTCCATACTAAGGAGTATTAATGCCAGGTATAGTGGTGAGTATTGGTTGTTGGGATGGAAGGAGCATAAGGTTACAGGCTCGTCATCGGCTTTCACGGTCACGATAATTGATGGACACGATAAAGAATATGCCGTTAGTATTTATGTTCGTACCAACACCATTACTGTCACACTCCCTGTTGCGTATCTGGATCTGGCTGACGATACCACGGGTGTGACGATAGCCATTAACGGGGATCTAGCCAGCCTCTCGGGGAGGATCCTATGCATCACTGATATTAAGGTGAGGGAGATACCATAGTTCAATCCTGCTTCCTCACATGCACCCTGCCCCTGAATTCCTCAATCTGCTCCCTGGTTATTCTAACGTACCTAGACAGTAGTTCTATTGGTACGTATGCGAACCTATCACTGGATCTCCACGTAGGCCAAACCCTGCCGCCGATGTTGATCTTGGCGCCGCAGAATTTGCACCTGCCATCCTCGGTTAAATTAACTTCCAATATATCAAACCCCCTCCTTCTAATAACTACCTTGCCGCAGTTGGGGCAGTAAGTATTTTCAAGTCTGTGCCCCGGTACATTACCAATGTACACATACCTAAGTCCCTCCTCCTTAGCCACCTGTGCATGTCTCTCCAGGGTCTCTGTGGGTGTTGGCGGTAGGTAATCAACCCTGTAATCAGGATGAAACCTCAGGAAGTGCATGGGTGTCTCGGGCCCTAGGTTATCCACTACCCACCTGACCAGTTTACGGGCGTGCTCCAGGTTATCACCTATCTCGGGGACCACGAGGTCAGTGATCTCAATGAATATGCCCTTCCTCTTCATATCAAGGAGTGTCTGGAATATGGGTTCGGGGTCGGGAACCAATGAGAATCTCCTCAGGAACTTAGGCTCAGCGTTCCCCTTGAAGTCCACAGTGGCTGCATCGAGGAATTTAGATATGTAATCAACGGCTTCATCAGTCATGTAGCCATTAGTAACGAATGTGTTGAACAACCCCCTCTTCCTGGCTAGGACTCCAACGTCATACGCAAATTCGGCGAAGATCGACGGTTCATTATACGTATATGTGATTCCCTGGGTCCCATAGGTCTCGGCCAATTCCACGATCTTCTCCGGAGTTACCTCGAATCCCTCGAGAATCCTCCTCTGGCTTATGTCGAAGTTCTGGCAGTACTGGCATGCCCAGCTGCAGCCGTATGTGGAGAAGGAGAGGACCATTGAACCTGGGTTGAAGTGGTAAAGTGGCTTCTTCTCTATCGGGTCCACGGCTATTGCCGAGATCTTCCCATAAACCATTAAGTAGAGTTTACCGCCTAGGTTCCACCTAACTCCACAAAATCCATACTGCCCATCAGAAAGTTTACACCTCCTTGCGCATGCCGTGCACTCAATCCTGCCATCAGGCAATGCCTTATATAATATTGTCTCCTTCATTAGGCTTCATAGTTAATCATTAATCTATGATTAAAAACCTTATGAGGCAAGTAAGTTTTTCTTTATTAGTACGTAATTACGAAGGGGACAGAAACAATTTTAGGTATTTTTAAGCCCCCCTTCCACAGCTATTGCAGTCTCAGTTCTATTCTCCTACATACACATTTAATTTCCTGGCATTTCTGAGCGTTGAGTTGTATTAATACGACCACGCCATCCATGCGCCTACTATTAGGTGGTAAGTCATTGTGTCTCTCATGGGCAATCCTTAGGTCTGAGACAAGTCAATAAGCGTATTATTAGCCTTCGCATGACCAAGTGGTTTATGAATGCACAACCTAGAAAAGCCATGCAGTCTCCTCATCCTAACTGTTACCTGGCGGGCCTTGGTTTCCAAGAACCGTGGTAAGGGTGACGGGGCATTGCCGCAATTAACCGGGGTTAAAAACCACCCCCGGACGAACGGTATGTTTTTTAAGTAGCTTGCTATATGGTGCCAAGATATGCCGAAGAAGAGGAAGAACAGGGGACGCCATAAGGGCGATAAGGGCAAGGAGCCGATGGTTTACTGCGATAATTGCGGTAAGCTGGTGCCTAGGTCCAAGGCGGTTAGGGTCACTGTGCCTTACTCACCAGTGCCTGGTGACTTGGCTAGGGAGCTTGAGAAGCAAGGGGCTATTGTGCCTAGGTATTACGTAACCAAGACCTATTGCATAAACTGCGCGATTTACCTGGGTATACTTAAGGTTAGGTCTGAGGATGAGAGGAAGAGGAAGATTGCCTCGGCGAGGCCCCTTGTGCGTAGGGAGACCGTGGCTGCGCCACCAGCAACAAAACCCGCACAGACACAGCCGCCAACACAACCCACGCAACAGGGTAATGAAGGGGCCCAGACAAAATCCTAACTTTAAATCGTAGTGATAACTCTTATATAAGTAACCATGCCTACTAAAGACCTAGTGGTTAAGTAATGGGTACTAGTGAAGAGACGAGAAGGATAGATATACCAACAACTGAGACTATGAGGAGGAGCATTAATAAGCTTGAATTGATTTTCATTGAGAGTCCCAGGGACGTTATGAAGGATTTTAAGGTAATGTTTGATCTATCAATAATTAAGGAGATTACGTTGGGCAGAAGCCCGGAGAATGTCGTTGTGATACCGGATCCCACGGTATCGAGGAAGCACGCGGTGATCACGGTAATCAATAACGAGGAGTTATTACTCAAGGACTTAAATAGTACTAATGGTACTTATGTACTCGATGGTGGTTCATTTAAAAAGATAAGTGAATATAGATTTAGCGATGACATAGTGGTTAGGCTTGGCTATTATACTGTTGTTAAGCTATCCATCATAGGTGAAGGGCAATGAACTCAATAACGGAGAATTAGTCTTAGATGCACAAGTAAGGATTTACATGGCATTACCCAGGAACTTACCTAGGACCGTTAGTATTTCCTCAGTGCTTGATGGTCTCATTGCAGGGTTCACCTCGAGGCCTCTCATCACTAACAAGACTATTTCAAGCGGTATATCAGGCCTATAGTTATTGAGTGGTGGTACCACTACCTGACCGCTACTTAATCTATACATGTGTGGGTTTATTCCAGTCAGCATTTCATAGAATATACAGGAAAGTGAGTATATGTCTGACCTAATGTCGGCGATACCCCTGCTCACCTCAGGAGCTGCGTAGGCTATTGAGAATTGGGATACATAGGACTTACCACTAATCATTATCTTAGCCGCCCCTAAGTCGCCAATCTTAACCACAGACCTATTCTTATCCTTAAATAATATGTTCTCAGGCTTAAGATCAAGGTGTATTATGTTTACCCTATGGAGTTCAGAAAGGGCTAGGGTTATTGAGTAGGCGATCTTCATGAACTCATCTAGATTGAGCGGCCCTCTCTCCCTCATTAGGTCTCTCAATGAGCCACCCTCCATATGCTCCATAACCACGTATGGAGGCTCGTTCAGGTAATCCTCGAGGGATTTATAGGGAAGCCTCTCATCAGGTGGTATATGAACCTCGAATACCTTAACAACGCGCGGGCTCTCAATAAGCAGGTACTCACTCATCTCCTTCTTAAATGATGATAGAACCCTGGGGTCACTCGCCAAGGGGTTGCCTCTTGAATCCTTATCCTTAAGAACCTTTATTGCGTAGACCCTGCCCCTCTCGTCCCTGCCCCTAAGGACGTAACTAAATCCACCGATCGCGATTACCTCATCGATTAGGTACTTACCATCTAACCAAGTGCCTAGCCACGATATTGGCGGCTTTAGCCCCTTAACGAACCTCAACCTAGTGGGTCTTAGGTAGGCTATTATGAAGATCAGTATTAGGGCTGTGAAACTCAGCCAGGTGAAATTAATGGATGGGTATACGCCATAGAATATGGCTAATGCAATCAAGATTGAGGAGACATATCCAGGAACCCTCCTCATCATGGGCATTGCGGATACCACACTGGGCAGCAATGCCATGTATACGTAAGGCTCATTTAGAAACACCAGGAATACAGCCAATGGTATGGTCAACGAAATGCCTAGGTATGTCATTACTGAGTCAAGACGGTCTTCCGGGAAGTCAACTCTGTACATGAGGATTGCATGTCTTATTGTTATTACGAAGGTGGAGAAAAAGATGAGAAGGGAATTAATCAATAGATAGAGACCAGTTGGTGCTGGGTTCAGATAACCCCTGTAGAACAGGTATAATACGTAAACGGTCATTAGCGCAATTAAAACTCTAAAGTCAGCAACCCTCAGCGCCAGTATTAGTACCACAATCCCCATGAATATGGCTAATGCGTCATAAAAACTCGCCGTAGTCATGAGAAAAATTACGGATAATGCTATTATGATTTCCGAAACCAAGGGCACCAAGAACCAATTATTCTTTAGTGGAAACTTCCTAAATAATTCATAGAACAGTACAAAAAGTGCGATAGCAATCAATACGCGTGGGATGCTGGCGCCAACCAAAAACAATAGGCTTATGAATAGTACCATTCCCGGCAACACCTTAATCACCTTATCAATACTGGTAACCAACACGTTAGGTACCCCTTTAAAGACCCAATTTTAAAACGTTATTGACCAGCACTATGAAGAGGGTCCACGTACTAATCAAGGGCATGGTACAAGGAGTGGGCTTTAGATCGTTCGTAAGGAGAAACGCCAGAAACCTCGGAGTTAAGGGCTTCGTTAGGAATTTACCTGATGGCTTCACAGTGGAGGTCGTAGCCGAGGGTGATGATGACTCCATTGAACAGTTAATAGGGATAATACGCAAAGGCCCACCAGGCGCCATCGTTGAGGACATGGAGGTCGAGTATGAGGAGCCTAAGAACGAGTTTAATGACTTTGAGATCCTTTATTAACGTACTTAATAAAACCACCACCACACGGTTTAAGCCCTGAATCCAGTAGGTCCATTATTAGTTGCCTTACGGTGTCCGTTAAATCAAGGCTCAAGGCCTCCCTTAAACCAATAAATCTTAATTCTAAGGCATCACTTGACGCCCTAGGTTCTCCACCAACGGGCTCCACTAAATAGTCAAGGATCAGGAAGTGATGCTTGACTCTGCATTCATTGTCCCTCTCCACGTATTGGTAAACACCGAAAAGGCCAATTACCTTACCGATGATGCCAGTCTCTTCCTGCAATTCCCTCAGTGATGCGCGGTCTGGGTCTTCACCTGGTTCAACCATTCCACCCGGTATTGACCACTTGCCCCTGTTGGGCTCCGCGCCTCTTTTTATCAGCAGGATCTTATCATCCTTGATGTCTATAGCGCCGACACCAACCAGGGGATATCTTGGATACTCTCTTCCCATTTAGTGACTTAGCATTGTTCCGCTAATTAAGTTTAGTGTTAATACTTAATAAGGCTGTAACTGCTTGGTGAGTTAATGGAGTGTAATAATGATAAGGTTAGGAGTGTGGTTGATGGTTTATCCGACAAGGAACCACTGGAGGCTTATCAAACACTGCTTGAGGAGAATTGCTTTGGCAGGAGTATGATATATGACTTGGGTGGAAGATACATTGTTTATATGAAGGATGAGGAAAATGCGTGCATTGAGGAAACAAACTCAATAGATCGGGCGAGGGAACTGGCAAAGGCATTTGTTGATTCGGTTTGTATCTGATAACCATGAAGGTGAGGGTAGTACTATCGGCAAACCTGCATGAGCTCGCTAGCTCCGTAAGCCTAGTTGTTCAGGTGCCGAATGAATATACGGTCAGGGACCTAATAATAAAGCTTGGCGAACTAAACCCTGAAATACCAAAGATCCTACTTAGAGGTGGTGAACTTAGTGAGAGTTACATAGTTATTGTGAATGGCAGGGACATACATTGGTTGAAGGGTTTACTTACTAACCTTAATGATGGCGATGAGGTATTAATTGCGCCTAAGGCGTTCATATCATAAAACTTAATACCTCTGTTATTACTACTATTCTGTGAACACACATGGCCAAAAGCAAGCTAATGAAGATTGATGAGGCGCTGGACTTGATTAATAATGATGATGAAATAGCGATTGGTGGCATGTCCCTCCACAGGAACCCCATGGCGATCGCGGTGGCCATAGCTAAATCGAACAAGAATGACCTAACGTTAGTGGACAGGGAACCTGGCCTAGCCTTTGACTTGTTAACAGTTTCAGGAAGGGTCAGGAGGATTAGGGCGGCAATGGTGACCTTCGAACACTTCGGCATTGCGCCTGGGTTCAGAAGGATGGTGGAAAGCGGCGAGGTGGAGTTCATAGAGGACGTCTGTGAGGGCGTTATGGCTGGGCTCCGTGCTGGGGCTTACGGTCTCCCCTTCATGCCATCAGCAATAGCCCTAGATAGCGACTTGGTTCTATTAAATGTTAAGAGGGGTATTTGGAGGGTGATTAGGGATCCATTTAATGATCAGGATTTAGTTGTAGTCAAGGCCATAAGGCCTGACGTAGCCTTAGTACATGTACATAGGGCTGATGAGAGAGGTGATTTTGAACTCTATGGCCCTAAGTACGAGGACTTACTTAAAATACAGGCTGCCAGGAGAGTGATAATTACGGCTGAGGAGGTAGTCAATGAGGATTACTTCCGGGAACATCCAGAGCGTTTAGCATTGCCTGGCTTCCTGGTGACGGCAGTAGTGCATTCACCAAAGGGTGCATGGCCGACATCAATGTACGGTTATTATAGGGCTGATTATGATGTCATTAAGAAGTACTTTGATAGTGTTAAGGCTGGATTAAGCGTTGAGAAGGTGCTTGAGGTGTTTGCCTATGGCTGACATGGATAACGTTATTAAGTGCATGGCAACGCAATTAAGAAATGGCGATATTACCTATACGGGACTTGCATCGGTCCCTGCCATATTAGCCATTGAGTTGGCTAGGTATTGGGGACTGAATACTTGGTTCATAAACGTGGCGGAGATATACGAGCCCAAGGACATAGTAATAACGCCATCATCAGGGGACCCATACTCATTTATTGATGGTAAGGGCTTCTTCGTAAGCCTAGACGCGTTCGACTTGGCTAGGCGTGGTCAGCTTGATGTCATGTTCTTTTCGGCGGCTCAGCTCGATCGTAGAGGCAACATGAACTTATCAGTAATTGGTAGTTATGAAAGGCCCAGGGTTCGATTACCAGGCGGCGCAGCCGCGGCTTACCTGTATAGGAGGGCTCGCAGGGTGGTGATGTGGCTTAGGGAGCACTCGAGGAGGACACTTGTTGAAAGGGTTGACTTCATTACGGCCCCTGGTCCCACAAAGCAAGGCCCGACCCTAATTGTATGTACGCCAAAGGCAATGTTTGTGTTTGACCGTGACTCGGGAGAGTTAATGCTGACTGGCTTATTCCCAAGTGTTAGTGTTGATGATGTCATTAATAATATGGCCTTTAGACCAAGGATTAAGGAACCACTGAGTGTCCTTGAACCTGTGACTAATGAGGAGCTTCAATTCCTAAATAAACTAGACCCAGCCAGTGTCAGGTACTCGTGAACCCAATATCGCCTCTCATCATTATTACCCAACCAACCCCAAGGCGTGCCCATGGCAATTAAGCCAAGCGGAAAGGCAGCAAACAATCATTGCGATAGGTAGGATTTGACTAATAAACCACGTACCGTCAAAATGCACAGAGGTAATCAAAAACCTGCGAAAAGCTTAAATTCCCAATAATCCGTTCCTTTCCTTGGGCCGGTAGTCTAGCCTGGAAGGATGCCCGCTTGGCATGCGGGAGATCCCGGTCGCGGGTCAACCGCGGGGAAAGTTCAAGTCCCGGCCGGTCCACCACTTTCTCATGTGAGTTAGTTTTTTGTTTACCTATTGTCTTTTGTGTCTTGATGCTTCCTTGGTTGTTGGGCATTGGTTTCGGTATGCTGGGTGTTTCCCGGTTTATTATAGAGTATGCATCTGCATTCAGAGTTAGTGCCAGTTATAGATCGTCGTATGTTAGGGAGAGACTGAATTACTTAGTGCCATTATACCTCATCGGTGCCGTTGCAGTGTTCTTGACGTTGGTTTCATGGACTGGTCCTTGGTATAGGGTTTACGTGTCCTATGTCGTGGCGCTTGGGCTCACAGTTGGCGGCAGGGTATTCCTTAGTAGGGCTAGTAGGGGTTTCGTTAGGGTTCTTGATGTTTATGACCTTGACCTTGATTTACCCATGGTTTCCATGGCAGTATCATTAATACCAGTGAACGCTGTGTTCAATGTTGTTATTATTAATCTGATATCGAGTTTCACATTGTTTTTGGAAACCGTGGTAATGTATGTTAGGGCCAGCAGGAAATTATTCGATGTAGGCCGTATCAACGCCTTAATCTACTCATTGCCTCTGTTGGTTATTGCCCTGTATGCACTATATGAATCAGTTGCATCATTGGTAGTATTCATGATTGCATTATTCATTCTGGCGCTATTCATTATCAATCTAATGTACTTAATCCTCAGGGGTACCTAATGAAAGCCTTTTTATTTCCCACAAATCTATGTTTGCCTTGAGTGATGATTACTGGACCAGGGCGAGTGTTGATGAGCGGGGAAACCCGTCTGATTCTAGGTTATGTTTTTTATATTGTTTAATCCTTATTATTTATTTAGATGGATAATAATAAATTGAAAAATTACGTAATAATCCAAAACCTGGCCAATGGCCTTGTTTCACCTTTCATGAGCTTTTTAGCGGCAATTATCGGTGTGCCCAGTATTGGTATTAGCCTGGTTTCATCAGCCTCATCCTTCTTCAGCGGCATTGTTCAATTACCATTAAGGAGGAATAGGCATGTTGGGTATTTGCTTAGGTTGTCAACTATGTTGCTGGCTACTCTGTGGCTTACAATGGCATTTATCGCATATGGAAATCCAGTGTTGTACCTAGTAACGTACATACTCATAGCTGGTGTCAGTGGCGTTAATTCCTTTGCCTGGTCCCTAATAATGGAGAGGCTTAGTCGGGGTAGTCGTGGTAGGGTATTGGCAACCTACGCCTTCTATGGATCAATAGGTGGTCTGTTGGCCACGTTGATGACCGGCATGTTAGTCGGTGATAATTACGTGGTAATGCACTACGTGTTTATTGGAAGTGCTGTTCTTAATTTTGCGAATACGATCAATATATGGTATATTAAGCACATGGATCCTGATTCGCAAGTCATTGATGGAGTAATAATGATGCTTAGGAATAACAGGAGGTTAACGAGGTTTCTCTTGGTTAATACTCTATTTGCTATCGTATGGAGCTTTGCATGGCCGCTTTTTCCGTTGGCGCAGGTCTATCTTCTCAACATGAATGTTGAGCAATTAGCCATTGTTAATATTATTAGTGGTTCATCGACACTCATCCTCCAGAGACTCGTGGGCAGGTGGTTTGATAGAGACAGGAGGTTAATAATGTTCCTAGGTAGGCTTTTGCTTGTGACTTTTCCGTTATCGTATGCCCTGGCGAATAGTGTGTATGTGATTTACCTGGCAAATATTATAGCTGGTTTTACGAATTCTGCATCTAACATTGCGTACATGTCATTTGTCTATGATAATTCCAGGGATAGGAAAACGGCCATTGGACTTTATAACTTGTTTTATGGCATTGGTACTTTGATCGGTTCGTTAGTGAGTGGTGCCCTGATAACATTGATCATTAACTACGCAGGTCTGAGGAATGGCATTAGGTACATGTTGCTTGGTGATGCGGCGGCTAGGGCAGTTGTTGCCACCTTATACACAAGTGTTTAAGTCCGTCCCTGTATGTCGCAGTTGTAGCTGCGGTCCTCGGTACCGTCCTCACTTCCCCCGTCTCATTGATCTGCGATCATTGATACTGCGTGCCTAGTGGTGGTTCGGAAGTTTTTTATTAAGGTTGTTTTATTTACCGTAAGTAATGTTTACAGTTTTCATAGTTGGTACCGCGGGGTCTGGGAAGACGACGCTCGTTAGTGCATTTGCTGAGTGGCTTGAGAATAATCAGTATGATGTTGCCCTTGTTAATCTCGATCCTGCCGTGGAGTACGTGCCCTATGTGCCTGATATAGACATTAGGGATGTGGTTTCAGCCAGGGAGTTAATGAGGAAGTATAAGCTTGGTCCTAATGGTTCAATAATAGCGGCGATTGATATGTTAGCTGTCAGAGCTCAAGAGATAAAGAGTCAGATTATGGATATTGGTGCTAATTACGTCTTGATAGACACGCCAGGACAGATGGAGCTCTTTGCCTTTAGAAGTGTCGGATCAGTGCTTATTAATAGACTTAGTGTGGATAGATCCGCCGCTGTCTTCGTGATAGATGCCACACAGGCCCAGACACCGAGTGGTTACGTATCGTCAATGCTCTTGGCATTATCAACACAGTTCAGGTTCAATTTGTCCCAAGTAAATGTGTTGAATAAGATTGACCTGCTTGATAAGCCTGTGATTGATGAGATACTCGAGTGGAGTGAGGAGACTGATTTACTCAAGGAGGCGTTGCTTTCGGACCAAGTTAATAAGTTGGAGGCCGACCTAAGCGTTAGGTTGTCTGATGTGTTAACTGCCGTAGGCACACTGTCTAGGCCGATACCAATAAGTGCAAGGACCGGTGAAGGCCTTGATGCATTGTATAGAGTGCTTCACAATATCTACGTTGGCGGCAGTGACTATGATTACCTTGAGTAAATCTCACCAGTGTTCCTAAGCATCACGTAACCTGGCCTTGGCCCTACATGGCTTATTCTACGAAGAAATTCCTTGACGGTAGGCTTATCAATGCTCGCCCTAGCTATTACTATGTCGAATTCCTCAAGGGTCAGTGGCCTTATTGTGAGCCCCATACTGAGTGCCTGTCCTGCTATGGCTACTCCATAATCAGCGAGTCCTCTGGCAACCTTTTCAGTGACCTCTATGTGCGTCTTTACCGCATCATTGTAGCCCTTTATCAGCTTCCTTAATTCATCAATACTATACCCAGTATTCCTGGCAATACCATTAAGTAGTAATTCTATCGCAAGCCTAGTGCCCGAACCTGGGTTTCTATTAATCATCCTGAGACCCAATATATCTGTTAGGTCGCCGATGCTTAAGTATGGCCTATGCACAATACCCAGCAGCCTTAGGTAGCCCCTAAGCAGTACCGTTTCATCCCAGGCACCCAGCATTTCCATGAATGGCGCATTATACTCACCACTAGCTGGGTCGATTAGGTGAATACCGGCAATATCCGCGAGGCCATTCATGACCATGTTTAATCCACCCATTGAACCAACCCAATGCGCATCAATGCAATACCCCTCGTTTCTCATTTCGTTTATTACATCCCTAACTATACAGTCGTCACTTCCAGCATAAACAGTATCGCATACAGTACCGTCGGGATTCCATGAATACCGTCTCCTTATTGCCCTATATGTACCTATTAATTCTGTTCCTTCAGCGGTCAATGCCATCCCTCCCCTATGGCCCCTCCTTGGGTTAACGACCTTGACCTCTAGGCCATTTTCGAGTTTATTAATCAACTCCCACGCCCTTGAATAAGGTAGTCCAAGATCCCTCACGACGGATAATAAGGATCCCCTCTTCTCGAGGGCCTCGAGAAGCTTCGCAGTTATATCATCCATCAGCACCCTTCCATCCTTCTCAAGCACTACCTCGATCCTGTACTTAGGCTTGCCCACTGTTTATTAGGAATGATTTATTCCTTAATAAGACTTTATTTCCACGTAACTCAATAGAATGGTTTATTAATGAGCTAAGGCCATAGAGTATTCTTCACTATGGTGATCAAGGCCATTGTACTGGACCTAGATATGACACTCGTGAATACACTACCCAAATTCCTGGTTCTATTGAGGGAGTGCGCGGCTAAGTATGGTAAGAACCTAAGTGGGGATATCAATGAATTACTTAGTATTTACTACAGGGATCCATCATTAAGTGAGTTACTTGGTGATTTATCACGAAATTTTTGGTTCTGGCACGACTGTTGGCTTCAGTACTCAACCAGAAAGGATTACGGGAAAGTATTTCCCGGAGTCCTTGGTTCCCTGAGACTTCTTCGTAGTATGGGCAAGAGATTGCTCATAGCCACTGGAAGGGAACTGGAGTGTTGGCGTATGCAGGATGAGTTGAGGTACTACGGGTTCACGGAGTTAATAGATGGCTGTGTGTCTCTTGGTGATTTAGGCCCAGGGCATAACAAGTATGATTTGGTGAAGAAGGCTGTTGAAATGCTTAGGTTATTACCTAACGTTGTTGCTTACGTGACTGACCATCCCAGGGACATCGTGGTGGTTAATGGTTTAGGTACAATAAACATAGGAGTCGCCACTTGGGTTAAGGAGTTCCCAGCCACTAGGTACGTGATAGGTAGCGTGGCCGAGTTACCCCACCTTATTACTGCGCTTGATGGAGCCTTTTATTGACCATAATACCCGTGACGGCGCCAATCGCCATTGGTGCAAGGTATGCAAGTAACATGTACCAAGGTATTCCCAGTAGGCCTGGCATAACTACTACGTAGTAGGGCCCGTAGGTACTTGGCTTCACGTATTCATTACCTGGATAATAAATAAGGACCCTGTAATTACCCGGTGCATTGAATGGTATTGAACCCCTTATGTAATTACCCGTGATGGGTATTTCATAGGTACTAATGGTTTTATTACTGCTACTTATGGTTATCGTTATGTTTCCATTAACGTAATTAATCGGTATATCCGTCGTAAGACTTATACTAAACAGGACATGACCACCAGCGGCAATCAGGTTATTGCTCTCATTTACAGAGAGGCTTAAGGATGCTCTTCCTATGCTTAGACTTTTTGTTGCGCTGCATGATTGGTAATTAATGTTTCCGGGCCATGAAACAGTTATTGTGTAATTACCCGGTGTTTCTGGTGTGAATGTATATTCGCTCATGCCGCTTGTATTTACGTAGATCGCCCCGCTCATTGGGATGCCGCTGCTTGGCGTTACTTGAATATTTAATTGCGTATTTATGATTGCTGGGTTCATGTAACTTATTACCGTAATTTCATGCAGGACCTCTGGGGTTCCATTAACCGCAATCGACAAAGAGCAAGGTGCCTTTTTAACGGTTAGCGTGAGGTTTGTGGAACTCGGTAGGTAGTTTGGGGAGTTTACGTAGTAGATCAGTATTAGGTATGTGCTTGCCTGTGGTGGTATCCATGTAGCATTAACACTGCCATTTACGGGTGTGTAACTGCCTATTACCGATGAGGAGCCGTTAATCACATAACTTATGGTTAGTGTGCCTCCGGAGATTGGCGGTGATAACTTTACGTATATGCTCACGGCGTTTCCATAGGTAATGTTTGTGTTATTTACGTAGGCTATTATGTAGACTGTGCCCGGTAATACAAAGAATGTGTAATTCGCAGAGGCCTCTTGGAAGTAGGTAGTGTTTGTGAATAAAACTGTTAATGTATGGTAGCCAATACCGTAATTCACAGGTAGTATGTATTGAGTGGTTCCCTGACTATTCGTTGTTACGGTAGTCACATAATTATTATCAACATACACACTCAACTGTTGGTTCTGTAGTGGACCTACTGGCGTTGATACCTGGATTGATATTGGCAGGTAATTACCGTAATTAACCTTGTTGGATTGGGCGCTTAGCACTATTGTTACTGGTGTTGGTATTACTGTAAATGTTAGGGTTTCATTGGCGGTCCAACTATAACCTCCAGCATCCGTATAGCTTATCCTGAAGCTAAGCGCTGCTGTATTCAGCGTGTATGGTCCAGGCGTCACGGTGACGCTCGTGTTTGATGGAGGTTTTATAGTGAAGACGCCGGTACTCACTGTAGCATTGGTTCCGGACACGGCAATTAATGCCGAGGTTATTGGTATGGGGCTTGTGCTTACCACCCTGATTGTCACTATCTGTGGTACACCACTGTATAGCGTACTGGACACGGCACTAATACTTATACTTGGGATCACTGAGTACACCGTGAAGTAATAACTCACGGAATAACCCAGCGATCCTAACACCAGTGTTGCATTGTAATTGCCCTGCCCAAGGCCAGGTGCTGTTATACTAAGCGTATTGTTCCCGGGTTGTAGCTCAACTATGCCTTGCGTGCTTTTGCGCCCTATGCTTAGTGCATATGTTATGTTTATTGGCGTAGGTAGGTTATTGTTTATGTCTATTGATATTGTACTATTTATACCGACGCCGGTGTATATCTGCGTATTATTACTTATAGTTTCTGGGTATGTTCCGTAATACCACGTGGCACTGGTTACAGTAAATGGTGTTGGTGGATCCGCAAGCATCATCAATATTGTGTGCATTATTAAGAGGGTTATCATCATTGTTGGTTAATGAGCGAGTTAACTCATTTAAAAGCACTGCTAACACGCAACTAGACTTATAAGGGTTGCAGTATTTTCTAACTCGACGATGGTATGGATAATAAGTTCACTGTGGTGACATTTGGTTGCTGGTTGAATAAGGCGGATAGTGACCTAGTGATCACCAAGCTTAAGTTGTTGGGTTGGGAATACGTTGAGGACATTGATTCGGCAGACACTATTGTCATAAATACTTGCGCCGTTAGGGAAGAGGCGGAGAGGAATGAATTGAAGCTTTTGGCAGAATTGAGCAAGAAATACCCAAGCAAGAGGATTATCGTTACTGGCTGCCTAACGAGGGTTAGACCAGCGGCGATAAGGGAGTCCTCGCCCAATGCAGTGATTGTCACATCACATGGTGTGGAATCCATAGATGAGATAGTGGGGGGTGGTGATAATGTGTATGTTTACGATGATAGGCCCATGAAGTACCTGCCCAACTATTATCCCGAGCTTCACGGACATAGGTATGTTGTACCAATACAGGTTGGTTGCCTGGGTAATTGTAGCTTCTGCGTTACTAAGATTGGCAGGATGGGCTTCGGCAAGGTGAGAAGTTATGATAAGCATGACTTAATTAATGCCATAAAGAGGGCCGTTAACAGTGGTGCACGGGAGGTGTACTTAACCGGGCAGGAAATCAGTGCGTATGGTCGTGACAAGGGTTATGACTTGGTTGATCTACTTGAGGAGTTATTGAGGGAGATTGATGGTAGGTTCATGGTTAGGTTGGGCATGATGGAGCCCCTTGAGCTAAGTCGCATACTCGATGGATTACTTGACATAGTGAAGTCCGATTGGCGTGTGTATAGGTTCTTCCATATTCCCGTGCAGAGCGGTAGTGACCGTATACTAACCCTTATGAAAAGGAAGTACTCAGCCAGTTTCTTTAGGGATATTGTGACGAGGATTAGGAGGGTTTTTCCCGATGCCACGATAGTCACCGACGTCATTGTTGGCTTTCCCGGTGAAACCGATGATGATTTCTGGGCCAGTGTGAGACTAATTGAGGAGTTGGGCATTGACAAGGTTAACCTGGCCAGGTATAGCCGTAGACCCTTCACTGAGGCAGCGTATATGGAGCAAGTGCCTGAGCAGGTTAAGAAGGAGAGGAGTAAGGTAGCTACGGAGATCTTTAGCAAAGTGTCGCTGGAAAGGAATAAACCGTTTATTGGTAGGGAGATGTGGGGTATTGCCAGTGAGGTGGATTTTAGGGGCGAGAATTACATTGTTCGTTCTTATAACTATAAACCCATAGCCGTGAAAAGAGTGGACATCGGCGCATTCGTAAAGGCTAGGATTATAGATGCAACGCCCCATAGGTTAATTGGCGAACTCCTGGCGTCTGAGGAATTGGGCATTAGGTATAGGGTTGATTTCAGGATCTCCGAAGGCCTTGACTTAATGTCTTAATAATGCAGCGCTTATTCAATTCTCAGGACTTCCATGGGTCTAATTCTCGTTATTGATATTAGTGATGGTACTGAGGCTACTATTGATGTCGCCACAGCAATCAACAGCGAGTATAGATATAATGTGGGTAGTAGTATTACGGGTATTATTATTGGTACATTGATCTTGATCATTATGTACCTAGCTAAGTACGCACCCCCTATCCCGAGGACTATACCCAGAGCTGAACCCACTATGCTCATGATAATTACCTCAAGGAGGAATATGATGATAACTTGCCTATTGGAGGCGCCTAATGCCTTGAGTATGCCTATTTCCCTGGTCCTTTCTCTAACATTCATAATAGCCGTATTTGCAACGCTAAGCCCGGTGACTATTAGGCTCAGTGCTATTATTACTACGAAGAATAGGTTGACCATTGATAATGCATTAGAGATTGAACCAAGCACTGAACTCTGTTCATAAACATCTGCATTCGGAAAATACTCACTCAGAGCAGTGGCCAGTTGATTAAGGTAGGTTGGGTTCTCTTGAGACAGTTTTATGAATATTGCATTAATGAACCCCGCATCACCTAGGTCGTCCTGTAACGTGCCTATTGTTGTCACAATCATGTTTAGATGAAAACCAAGGAAACCCCCCAATATACTACTGAAGGTCCCAGTCACCTTAAGTGGGATGATCTGAGTACTTCCTTGAACCCCCGTGAGTACCTGCGCGTATATAGTGTCACCAATACTCACGTTACCCTCGGAAGCCAGGGTGTCCTGTATTATTGCCTCTCCATCACTTGCTGGCATGGAACCGTTTTCCATATGCACCTCGAAATAAGAGAAGTACTGACTTGGTATGCCTATTAGGGTAACAGCTTGCCCATTAACCTGCACTGTACCCAGTATTATTGCGGGGACTACGTATGAAACATGTGGTAGTCTCGCAATTACCTGGGCTACCTCCTCAGGTATTGAAACACTTTGTGAGTATACCATGAGGTCTGTGGGCAGTATATTCTCAACCTCACTGGTTATTGCGACCTTGAATCCGTAGGTCATTGTCTCTAGGGTTACCATTAACGCCACGCTATAGACTATTGCCAGCATCGTCAGTATAACCCTCGTTCTTCTGCTCCCAAGATTTCTCATTGACATTGTAAATAACGTCCTTAAACTCATGAGATTCATTAATGTAACCCTATGTACTTAAAAACGCTTCTAACAAAACGTAATCAGACTTCACCTCCTTCCTCATTATTCAGTACTCGGTTTGTTGATCCGTCATCATATCTAAACTATAAATTGGTAATTAATGGGTTTTTAAGTTCTTAATTTCTGAAATTGTATGAATACAATTGAATACGATACTATAATTACTTATAATCTAATTAATAATAATATTTAAATAGCAGTATTAATCTATGACCACGTGCCAAAGAAAATCCTCATTTTAGGCGGCGGTGTTGGTGGTGTTGTTGCTGCAAAGAAAATGGCAGAGAGATTGAGGGGCAGAGTCGATGCAGAAATAACAATAATAAATGACACTGATTACTACCTATTACCACCATTGCTAGTTAACATAGCATTAGGCGACATGGAACCCAGGCAAGCCCAATTGCCCTTATCAATGCTCGAAAAGAGGGGTGTTAAGTATGTTAAGGCTAAGATAACGAAGATAGACCCCGACAATAGGGTCGTGGAGACGGACCAAGGCAAGTTTAATTATGATTACTTATTGGCGAGTCTAGGTGTTGAGAATGACTTCCAGTCCTATAACCTAGGCGTTGGTTACCACAACTATACACTTGATGGTGCATTAAAACTTAAAGAGGCGCTAAGATCCTTTACCGGTGGAAAGGTTGTTTTATTGGCCCCTGAGCCGATATATAGGTGTGGTGTCTATCCCTTTGAATTTGCTTGCCAATTAGATACTTTGTTTAGGAAGAGGGGTATTAGAGATAGAACAAGTATAACGCTGCTCTACCCATTTAATAAGCCCTTAGAACCTCTAGGTCCTGAAGCCGTTAAAATATCTGAGGGTATTGCTGCTAAGAAGGGTGTGGAATGTGTAAGTGGTGTTAAGCCACCAATTACTATTGATGATAAGGAAAGAGTCGTTACGCTTTCTAATGGTGAAAAATATAAGTATGACCTATTAATTGTGACGCCACCAGCAAGGTTGCCTAAGCCCTTCGAAGGTACGCCATTAGTTGCCGAAATCCCTACTGGGAAATGGACCGCAATAAGTGTATATACGGGTAGGAGTCTTAAGTATGATGATGTGTACTTACCTGGAGAGCACTCAATGCCATATGTAGGTCTTCCAACAGCAGGCGTTCCCGTGCACTTCACTGCACTGGCCAGTGCGGCATCCATTACTGGCGAATTACTCGGTCAACCAGTTGATCCTGCTCAAATAAATGCAATGACATGCGCCTTGGATTATGGCGATGTTGGAATGATGTTTAACTGTGACATAAAGCTTGACCTATCAAGCAATAAGGCTGCATGGATGGGTAGTTGTTATAGTATATTAACGTCACCATTAGGTAGGTTGATTAAGGATCTATTTTATAAATCCTGGTTGGCAACAACAATGTGAGGTGATGATCGTGGCACAGGCTCAACAAACACAGGTTGAGAAGAGCCCGGATGAACAGATTGCAGAGGCCCTCAATGTGCTTGTTCAGAACATTGATGAGGTTAGGGGATTACTTGATCAATTAATTGAGCTTAAGCGTAGTGGTGTTATTGATGCATTAATGATGATAGTTAATAGATTTGAGGAGGTTCTGCAGTACCTCTTCCAGGACCCAGCAGTGCTTAGGTTATTGTCAATACTCATCGATGGTAGTTTACAGGCGATGAATAAACTGGATGCCCAAGATGTAATTAGGCTAAAGGGCTTAGTTCAGGATTTGGGTGGGTGTTTGGGCAAGAACATTGACATAGCGAATGCAAAGCCCATAGGCTTAATGGGGCTTTGGAGCGCATTAGGTGATAAGGACATCCAGAAGGGTCTTGGTGTTACAATGGCCATACTGAAGGCATTAGGTAAGTGTTCATCATCAAAGTAAGCGGTTGATACCATTAAGAATTAAAATCGGGATAATAATTATTACTTGATTCATCAGCTTTAGATTGAAAAAGGTTTTTTAAATACATGAGTATTCTATGAAGAATGATGAAAATACAAGTCAAATTTTTGACCATATTATACGAAAAGACAAAGACCCTAAAGGCGGAAATCGAATTACCAGAGGGATCAACTTTACTTGAACTCATAAAGAAAATAGACAGTAACATATATCAGGGTTTCTCTAAGCTTATCCTAGACTGCAATAATAAAGTTAGAGAGAAGTTCTTGGTAATGATTAATGGTAGGTCTATTGACTTCCTTGAGGGAATTAACACTAGGTTACGGGATGGTGATGAGGTAACGTTCCTACCGCATTGTGGCATTGCATAGTGAATACTTTTAGGAATTAAGTTTTTAAATTAAATGATGAAGCCAAGTTTAATGAAGGTTCAGGTTAAGTTCTTGGCATCTCTTTATGACATAACTAAGGTGCTTAAGACAGAGCTTAATGTACCTGATGGTATAACTGTCAAGGATTTAATAGTAATCATTGACAAGTCAGTGAGTCCCAACTTCTCTAAGGTAATACTTGATGATAACAGTAAACTTAAGGATCAGTACGTAATTCTAGTTAATGGTAGGTCCGTGGACTTCCTAAATGGACTAAGTACTAAATTATCTAATGGTGATGAGGTAGTGTTTCTCCCACCTGCCGGTGGCGGTTGAGTATTATCACTATCGCTTAATCCGTCAATTGTGGTCACCGGATACATGTGCCAAGCGAAGCGGAATATGCAATCTCTAAGGACTAGGTGGAGGTTTCAGGCCATTAAGCCTTCAGAGCCTGTCCGTGCTATGGGAGACATGCTCCAAGCCGTGGACTTAAGTCTATGGTACTAGCAAAGAATAGGAACAGTTTACTATTTAAGAATTTTTTAGTAAATGTTATTTATTTTTATAAAAATTTGAGATTGAGTTAATATTCAGTGGTTTGAAATAAAATCGTTCAATTATGCATTGCTTTGTTCCTGGTCCTCTTCATAGTTCTCCATGAGCCATGATGGTGTTGATAATATGGCCACATAGCCGCCGAAGGTCTGTGTCAGTGTCAGGTTCTCCTCAACTGATTTTGGCATTACGAATAGTTCGATGTCCTTCCTTCCCCTAAGCATTAATGTTAGGTTCATTATCTCATCCTCGCCAACATCCTCACTAACAACAACAATCTTGGCAATACCTCTCTTGATCGCGTCCATCACGGGGTCCTTACCGTAGATTAGGTACTCCGGTTTCTTAACAGCTAGGTACATAATTTCCTCCATTAGTTTCTTGGCCTTAACGTACTCCGTCTCCTTGAGCTTATCCTCAGCATTCCTAATTGCTTCGAGGACGCCACTAATGTCGGCACAACACGCAGGCACTATTGCGATTACCTTGTCCCTTATTCTATGATCGAGTTCCCCCTCTTCAAGGAATTCCTCCTTGGTTGGGCCTGGCCCAGCGACAACGATGCCCTTTAGGTTGGGTATTTCGGTTAGTATCTTGTTGGTTCTTTCGGCTACCATCTTGTAGAAGGTCTCGGCTAGGTGTTCTGTCTGTCGCTTGTATCTTAGGGCTGATTGACCGCCTGCGGCATGTTTATTTGGTACGAAGAACTGAACCTTATCTGCAATCTCCCAGTAATTACCCCTTAGTAGCGCGATCACGGCCTCGCCTCTTTCAATGACTATTATACCATACGTATCACTACTCTTCACCATACCCTCCAGGATCTCCGTATGGAATGAGGTATCGCATATGTACTTAAAGGTTGATATGGGCAATGGTGGTATCAGAGCATGGAAAACCCACTCATAGTTACCAGGGTTTATCATGTGAAAGCCTCCAAATATCGCAAGCCCATTCTCAGGCGCCTTAGATATACCTTTTATCGAGTTTATTATCCTCTCAAGTGCATCCTGAACATGAGTCCTAGTGGTTTTATCCTTGATGTTACTTGCCAAAGCCCACTCCTGCCTAAGCATTGATACGACATCGGGAATCGGCCTATTACTATTGATGTAGAGACTAATGAGCGTAGTTGCATATCCCCTGTATCTCTTCAGCAAATTTATTATGACCTTAAGCTCTCCGAAATCCTTTATTCCAGGACGTCCACGAAGAACCAAAGGACCTACTTCATTTAAAAGCCTTTTGCTATACTTAAAGCATCTCAACAGCCACTGCGGTTGCGCCACCCGTGCCATGACACAGCGCAGCCACGCCTCTCCTGCCACCAACGTGTATTAATGCCGACATTAATGTCGTAACTATTCTGGCACCACTTGCACCAAGTGGATGGCCCAGTGCTATTGCGCCACCGAATATATTCATCTTCTCGTACGGTATACCCAATTCCTTATTTACCAGGACATTAACAACGGCGAAGGCCTCATTAACCTCGAAAACATCAACATCACCCACGTCCCAACCAACCTTGCTCAGTAATTTCCTAATCGCATGAATCGGTGCCTCTGGGAATCTCCAGGGCTCGAGCATGTGCCATGTGTAACCAATAATCCTAGCCATAGGCCTCAATCCCAGTTCCTTTGCCTTGTCTATGGTGGTTAATAGCAGTGCGGCAGCTCCATCAGATAGTTGAGAGGAATTACCAGCGGTGTGTAGTCCGCTCGAACCAAAGGCAGGTTTTAGCCTTGCTAATTTCTCAAGGCTTGTGTCTGGTCTGATCCCTTCGTCCTTATCTAAGTAAACCCTTTCACCGTTTATTGCAGTATCCACAGGCTCCAGTTCAAGGTAATACTTATTCTCGGTGGCCCTTAGGGCTCTCATGTGGCTCTCATAGGCAACCTTATCAAGTTCCTCCCTGGTTATTTCGTGTTCTACAGCCACCTTATCGGCCTCCTGTCCCATAAGCATCATGTTTGTGGGGTCTATTAACCCATCATGGATCATCAAGTCCATAAACCTTAAATCTCTGCCAATTAAGTGCTTAATTCCCCACCTTGCATCATGCGGTAGCGCAAGTGGTTGCGTACTCATGGATTCAGCACCACCAGCGATCACTACATTGACGTCGCCGACCTTAAGGGCCCTGACCGCTTCGATAATTGCCTGCATTCCTGATGAGCAAACCCTATTAACGGTAAATGCACTGACGCTATTCGGCAACCCAGCCAGTAGCGCTGCGAATCTGCTTAGGTTCTGCCCCATGCCTCCCTGGAGTGTTGAGCCGAAAACAACCTCATCAATTAACTTTCCATCAATACCAACTCTATTGATTAAGGATTTTATTGTCTCAGCGGCTAAATACGGGGTCTTCATGTTTCTAAATGCACCACCAAATTTACCAATGGGGGTCCTTACGAAACCCGTGATAACAACCTCCTGGCTCATACGTGCTAATGATGATCTAAACAATATTAAACTTTGTCCCTAGTTTATAAGCAATAATGGGAATAAGCCATAGTCGAATTATTATTCAACAGTTAAATATCGTTGAGGATATAACTTAATTACCTAGGTGTTAACCGAAGGATCAATGGACATATTGGATAAGCTTCACGGCCTCTATGGGCGCGAGATTGATGAGCAATTAATCAAGTACCTAGGTAAGGATGTTAATGAGGAATTCAGGGAGGCTGTGATTTACCAAGTATCCACTGGCGGTAAGAGATTGAGACCGTTAATAACATTAACAACCGCAGGGGCCTGCGGTAGTGATTACAGGATTGCGCTACCGGCTGCGGCTATTGTGGAACTCATACACAACTACTCCCTGATATATGACGACATAATTGATGAGGCGTTACTAAGGAGGAATAAGCCAACAGTTAGGGCTAAGTATGGCGATAATGCGGCCATACTAATCGGTATATGGTATAGGGAGGCGATCGAGGAGGCAATACTCGATACCAGGGATCCGGTATCCTTTGCTAAGGAGACCGCAAACACAATACGCGCAATAGACGAGGGGGAACGCCTTGATATACTCCTGGAGTACTCGGGGCGCAAGGATCCGTACTTCACCGAGAACAGGCTTGGCCCTAGGCTATTGGGTAATTGGGGGGCTCTCTACGATACGTACATAAGGATGATTGGCCTGAAGACCGCGGCCCTAATAAGGGCAGCATCAGTCTTTGGCGCCATGTCGGTTGGCGCCAATCACTGCATAAGGGCTCTCTCTGACTATGGCACATACTTGGGGCTTGCATTCCAAGTGCTCGACGATGTACTGGATGTATTTGGTGATGTTAGGAAGTTCGGAAAGGAAATTGGGAAGGACATTAAGGAGCATAAGTTGGGTAATGCAGTTGTTATCATGGCATTGAGGGAATTAAATGATAAAGATAAGGAGGAACTACTGAGTATACTTAGTAGTGGTGTTATTACGGACATTGACATCAAGAGAGCCGTGGAGTTAATTTCCAAAACAAATGCTAGAGAAAACGCGCTGAGACTAGCGAGGGATTTCGCTGAGAGGTCCGAGAAGGCACTTGGCGAACTAGGTAGTAATGAGTACGTGGAGGATCTTAGGGAGATCTTAAGATTCACAGTAACCAGGGAATTCTAATGGGATTATTCATAGTGAAGCTTGGGGGCAGTGCAATAAGTGATAAAACGAAACCGCTGAGTTACAGGGAGGATTGGGTTCGAGACCTAGGTAAACTTCTCCTTACGGGTGTGAGGGCTGGTAATAGGTTTGTATTGGTTCACGGAGGCGGTAGCTTTGCGCATCCACTGGCATTAGCCTACGGATTAAGTAGGTATAGGGATAACGGGCAATTAACGGGAGTGTCTCTAACATCAGCAATACTTCATTACCTAAGCATGAAAATAACAATGACGCTAGCAACGGTTGGGCTACCAATATACCCATTAAGAACGGGCTCTATATATGTAATTAGTAATGGAAAACCACAGTTATTAATAAGCCCCATCCACATCCTGGAATTACTTAAGAGGGGTGTCGTGCCGATGATGTATGGCGACGTTGTGCCAAGCGATGAGGGCTTTTCGATAATAAGTGGCGACGATATAATGCTCGACCTAAGCTCGAAGCTAAGACCGTCAGCCGCAGTATTCTTAACCGATGTACCTGGTATTCTAGATAGTAACGGCAACTTAATTAGGGAATTATCGAGTTCATCAATAATCAATGAGAGGAATACGCGGGGCATTGACGTGACAGGAGGCCTCATGAAAAAAGTTCAATCAGCAATAGAACTATCCAATTACGCAAGAACCTACCTATGTGCCATTTGGGATCTAAAATCAATAACCAGTATTATTAATAATGAAGAACCCAGTAATTGCACGAGGTTTTTACCTCGTACTAAAGATTAACTACTTAGTTATTTCCAAGTGTAGATTATTATCCAGCTAGTTACTGTTTGATGGGAACAGCGCCTCGTTCAAGTATGTAGCATTTGCAAGTTGCTGCCCATATATAATCCCCGTCGCGTTTACGGCATTATGCGGACCGATTAATATTAGTATTGGTAGGTATACGTTACTTACGTTCATGCCCAGTTTAGTGAGTAATTGCGTTAATAGGGTTTGGTAACCTGGTATTACGTAAGTACCCTCAGTAATATTATCCCAGAACGTAGTTACTATCATGAAGTTTGTGGAACTCGGACTAAAACCACAGAGTTGGGAAACATAACTATTGAATAACTGAATTGAACCGGTGGATGCAGGTGCTTGTGATGGTGGGTTGGGAAGCACAACCACGATTACGGTATACCCATGGTACGCACTGGCATTATAAAGCACGGGCCAAACGCTGCATGTTGTTTCAATTACGCTTATATCGTTAACGGTTAAGAACATGACCATGGGTTTTTCATTATTTATGAACCCCATCGCGCTGGCATTGATGAGTGAGTTAGTCGATGGGTTGTATAGCAATGAAAGCATTCCCTGGGTTATATTAGCCGTACTAATCCCTTGACTTGCCACTGTCGGTGTTGTTATCCTGGATAGTACACCTGGCAGGAACATCATGGCTACGAAAGCAGCCTCGCCAAATATCACCAACGCCAGCGCAAGGTAAAAGAACTTCCCCCTGCGTTTCTGGGTCTTCCTTGCCTTTTTGGGTTTAGACATGACTAAGGTCAAGACCCTTGATTGTTTATTAAGGTTAACTCTCCTTCGCCTTTGCTCATGATAAACTTTAATTAATGCGGTAATACGTAATTTAATAATGAAAGCCCTGGTACTTCATGGCCTGGGATCAAGTCCTGAAAAGATAAATTGGCTGATTGGCCCGCTGATAGCACTGAGTTTAGAGGTGGCGTCACCTACTTATAGGGACTTTGAGGATGGATTGAACAAGGTCAATGAGATCCTAGGGAACATTAATGAGGATTTCATTATTGCGGGTCATTCCATGGGTGGTACAATCGCTCTACTTACTGCCTCAACAGCAAGAAAGATCGCATGCGCAATCTCCGTATCTGGACCTACCGATAGGCTAGCCCAGATTAGGTGGTTACTTGCTGGTGAGCCTGGTAGTATTAGGCGGAGGACGTATGAGGAGTTGGCTAGGATTGATAGTAGGCAAGTCACAGAGGAGTTCCTAATAAAGACCTCGCCAATTAATTACCTAAAGCCTAACCTGCCGCCGATGCTCCTTATACACGGTACTAATGACGAGTTAGTGAATATTCAGCAGGTTGAGAATTATTACGAGAAGGCCAAGGCTCTTGGTAATATTGTGGAACTCATAAGGGTTGAGGGGATGCCGCATACACCAAGGGGTAAGGACATTAGGGTTATTGCCAGAGCCATTGAGGATTTTGTACGTAAGCGTTGCCTATCTAACTCAAGTAAGTAATGGCAATTAAGTAATGAGTAATAAGGTAAATTAAATTTTTAAGAAGAGGTCATTGCTGTGCGTTGGTCTGTTAGTCTGCGACATACGTCTCTTGATGTGATTCCTCATCAATATATGGTACTTTAACCAGTTTATGGCCCTTATGAAGTGGCAGCAAGGATTTATGGATCATGGTCCTACAATCTGAGCACCAATAAAATTCATCCTCGTCGGTCTCCTCGTTTAACTCCATGAAGAATGGGCATTGCCACTCAGTCATCACCATCTTCATATAGTAGGGGCTATCCTTATTTGTGCAAATACCTATATCGTCATGTAGCTCATGAAGCCTGAAGTATTTGCAATTTATACACTTAATTTCCATAAACTCACCCACTATTTTACTTACAAATAGAGTTAATAAATCTGTCGCAAAATGTACTAGTGATATACATCCATACACATCTATAGATAATAATGCTTAAAATTACTAACATAGTACAAATGCCATATGAAGCTGGTAATAATAAGTGGTAAGGACGTTGACGTGGTAATCGATAATAAGGATGGTGCAGCAGGGCTCATAAATGCGGTAGCAACTGCCTTTAAAGATTACAGTACCGGTAGGGTTAAAATGCCCCAGAGGACGGTTATTTACTTGGATAATGATTGGTGGGGTGTAATGCCCTGTGGTTCACGTAATATAGGGTTCTCTGTTAAGGTTGTTAACGTTATTGAAGGTAATAAAGCCCGTGAATTGCCAACCACCCAAGGCATTGTCATTCTAATGGATGACATAACTGGAGTTCCACTGGCGGTTATTAATGGCACTGCGATGACTGCATGGAGGACAGCTGCGGCCACTGCTGTGTCAATTAGGTACATGGCTCGACGTGCTGACAATGTTGCGATTATTGGTGCCGGGTTACAGGCGAAGTACCACGTGCTATTACTTACCAGAGTGTTTCCAATAAGGAAGTTAATAATATACTCCAGGACGAGAACTAAGGCCATTGAGCTAATGAAGGTAGCGCAGGGCAGGGGCGTTGACGCCATGGTTGCGGATACAGGCCATGATGCAGTTAAGCATGCGGACGTTGTGATTACGGCAACCACAAGCAGGGAACCAGTGCTCCTGGGGTCTTGGTTGCATGATGGTATTCACATAGCGTCTATTGGTGCACCTGAGATTAATTCCAGGGAACTTGATGATGAAGTAATACGTAGAGCATCGGTGATTGCCGTGGATTCACGTGTGGCCGTCACTAATGAGACTGGGGATGTAATAATTCCTATTAGGAATGGGTTAATAACTGAAAATAATTTAATAGAGATAGGTGAGATAATAAGTGGTTTAAGGCGTGGTAGGTCAGGAGATAATGACATTACATTGTTTAAATCCGTCGGTATTGCGGTGGAGGATTTGGCCGCTGCGTCGTATATCTATAAAAATGCTGAAAGTAGAGGTATAGGTAATGCAGTAGAGCTATAGAGTTTAAAGTTTATGTAAATAATGTAATAGGTTACGTGAGTTTGTAGTGGAAAATGTTGGAGAAAAAGATTTATAAACACGCTATGTGACACTGATGTTGGTGATTCACGTGGTGTCTCTTGTGACAATTAAGGAGAAGAGTACCGAGGAAATCCTCGAGGACGTTGACATAAAGTACATCCTGAGATGCATCCTTAGATTATCCCCAACTGAGGTAGAGATTTATTATCTATTGCAGAATAAGGCTAAGGAACCATTAACCGTGGCAGAAATAGCCAAGGAAATGAGCAAATCAAGAAGCACCATTGAGAGGTCCTTGGTGAAGCTCGTTCAACTTGGACTAATAGCCAGAAGGCCAGTACTGGCTAAGAATGGAGGATATACGTACGTTTACTACACTAAGCCCATAGACTATGTAAAGCAAAAATTATTACAACTGGTAAATGCATACTATGAGAAGTCTAGACAGTTAATTGAGAACTTAACGTCGGCAGCGTTAATGGAGTCGCTGAACAGCATGGCAGCCGAGGAAAACGTGGAATAAAAATCAAAAGCCAGAAACTACCTTCTTTCTAAACCCAGGTCCGTAATTAAATCATTTAAGCCCTCCTCCACGGAATACATTATGAAGTTGATGTCCAGTGTCTTATCTACAATCATTATTAATGCCAATTTGCCTATGGACTTCGCAATCAATAAGTCCTGACCAATAGAGATAACTATCTCAGAAAGGCTTGCGTTCTCCAGCACCTTTCTTAAATTAGTCTCTAGGTTTTTGATTGATGAAACAATGAGCGCGCCAAGTAACTTAGGATCAATGTTATTGTCATCCTTCAAATTAGAGGCTATTGTGAATCCATCCATCGTAACAAGACCAACGAATTTAATTAAATCACTTGATTCCAATATTTCACTTAACTTTTGCCTAACTCGCTCGGTCAATGTTTTTCCCGGTGAAACACTGCCAGATGATAACACATTTTCTATTTTAAGTTATACCTTTTAAATTCTTTACTCAGAACGTGAACTAACGCCTTTAAGGATTATAATTAAACTAGGCATGAACTTTAACCGCCTAGTTAGGGATTTTTAGTATTAAGACCGGTCAATTAAACGGCCTTGGATTAAGTGTGAACTAACCTTATTCCAATAGTAGGTCTCTTGGTGTCAATATGGTGCAGTTTAGATTTTCAAAGTACTTAGGCATAAAATAAATTTTGATAATATTAAGGTTGAAAATTACTGAATTAAAATTATGAGCCTTCATTGTTGCCTTGAATAGATTGTTCTCCCTGTGTCTTTAGCCATTGTTCAACGATGTCGTATCCGTAGATCGCTTTAAACATTTCACGGCCTAACCTAGTCATCTTTAGGGGGGTCCATGGAGGGTCGAAGACAACATCGATTTCTATGTCTTTGGCATCAGGTATTGCCTGCTGTATGGCAGCACCAACTTGGTAACCTAGGTTTTCTGATAATGGGCAACCCACGGCTGTTAATGTCATTTTAACATGCACCACCTTATCGTCATCAATTGTCACCTCATAGATAAGTCCTAAATCGTATACGTTTATTGGTATTTCTGGGTCGTAAACATTACGCAGTATTTCTATTAATTCCTTGGTCTTCTCGCTAGGTAGGTTTGTCTTAAATATTGGTTCCTCTGCCTCCTCGTTTGTGGCATTGCTTGCTTCTTCATTAGACACTGCCATTATTAATCACCAACAGTGTCACGGTTAATCATTTATAAACCTAACTAGCTTAATAATTGCACGTGGCCGAGATTGGTTTATAAATAATGGGTTTTTGATTTTACAGTAATGCTGAAGGTACGCAAGGTAGACCCTCTGTATCCTGATATGGCAGCAATCAAGGAAGCCAGTGACTATATTAGACAGGGGTATTTAGTAGCCTTCCCAACAGAGACAGTGTATGGCTTGGGTGCGGATTCATTAAATGGCGATGCATGCCTTGGCATATTCAAGGCTAAGGGTAGACCACCGGATAATCCATTGATAGTTCATATAGCGGATTTAAAGGAACTGAATAGAGTAGCCAGGGACATACCAGACACTGTACTCCGCGTTATTACTAAGGCCTGGCCGGGTCCTTTGACGTTGATACTGCCTAAGTCGTCTGACATGCCTAAGGAGGTTACTGGTGGACGCAATACGGTAGCCGTAAGATCACCCGCACATCCAGTGGCACTCGCCTTGATTAGATCCTCAGGAGTTCCCATAGCAGCACCAAGTGCCAATAAGTCAGGTAGGCCGAGCCCCACGTTGGCCGAACATGTTGTCGAGGACTACATAAATGATAATGTAGATATGTACGTCTTAGATGCAGGCCCTGCATTCTTTGGTGTTGAGTCTACGATAATTGATGTAACGAAGAATCCACCTGTGCTTCTAAGACCTGGTCCCTTTACGCTTGAGGAACTAAGGTCACTGTTTAATGTGGATATAGTCGTGCCCGAGTTCGCAAGGGGTCTAGGCGAAGCCGATGCAGCGTTGGCGCCAGGCATGAAGTACAGGCATTATGCACCACGCACTAGGTTAGTTGTCACTGAGTGTAGTGATTATGGATCGCTAATTAGGTTAATACATGACACGGTTATTGATTACTTGAACAAAAAGTTAAGGGTTGCCCTGTTGATCACTAAGGAGACCGCCGATGTATTGGCAACTTATCCTGAGCTTAGTGATATACCAGTCATTATGATGGGTTATAAGGAGGACCCATACACCATAGCTGTCTCTCTCTTTGATTCGTTAAGAAGTCTTGATAGAATAAACGTTGATATTGGCATAGCGGAGGGCATTGAGGAGAGGGGCATTGGACTCGCTGTAATGAATAGATTGAGGAAGGCGTCCGGTTTTTCCCTAGTCAAATGTAAATCATAACTAGGGTTCTTAGTTCATTCTAACTTTTCATAAATAGTAACCATTAATTACTGGTGCTAATTATTGGCAAGACATTGTGTGTGGATCAAAGTTAAAAATGCATTGGCAATACCTACAATGGGTGTCAGGGGATGATAACAATAATAGGTAGTGGGCGTGTTGGTGCAACCGCAGCTGCCTTCCTAATGTTCTTCGAGCTAGACAATGAAATCACACTAATTGATGTAATAAAGAACCTGCCTCAAGGTGAGGCTGTAGACCTTAATCATGCAGCTGCTATACTTGGTAAGTCAGTTAGGTACAAGGGTAGTAATGATTATAAGGACATGGAGGGTAGCGACATTGTAATAGTGACGGCGGGTTTAGCCAGAAAGCCTGGAATGACTAGGGAGGAATTAGCGGCTAAGAACGCTGAGATCATAGCTTCGGTGGCGGATCAAATCAAGAGATATGCGCCAAACTCCATAGTCATAATCACCACGAACCCGCTTGATGCCATGGTTTATGTTCTCTACAAGAGACTGGGCTTCCCAAGGAATAGGGTCATTGGATTCAGCGGTGTACTGGACTCAAGCAGGATGGCTTATTACGCATCCCTTCTCATTGGTATAGCGCCTGAGTCAATAATACCGGTTGTCCTTGGGCAGCATGGCGAGAACATGTACCCGGTTCCCGAGGCGTCCTTCGTGTATGGTAAGCCGCTCACCGAATTCATAACTAAGGAGCAGTATGACGAGATAGTGAAGAAGACCATCCAAGCCGGCGCAGAAATAACGAATCTAAGAGGTTTTAGTAGCAACTGGGGTCCAGCAGCCGGTCTGTCGTTAATGGTTGATTCGATAAAGAAGAATAGAAAGAGGGTATTCGAGGTATCGGCGTATTTAGATGGTGAGTATGGTGTAAGGGATGTATTTGCCGAGGTACCTGTGGTACTTGGTAAGAATGGCATTGAGAAAATAATCGAGTTGAAACTCAACGATGAGCAGAAAAAGAAGTTCTTGGCGAGTATTGATGCAATAAAGAAGAACCTAATGCAAGTTCCTCCTCAGTACCTATCATAGTAAGCGTCATAAATGCATTAAAAATTACGTCAAATTCTTTAGATAAGCATGAATTTTTATTCGTAATGCTGCGATGATTCTGGACATGATCTCATCATGGATAAGCATATACCTAACAATGTCCTTTATAGTATTGTCAAAATTATTTATGTAATTACTAATGAATTCCGGGTCATCCGTTAATGAAATACCATCATGCACGTTCTTCAGAAAATCCTTGAATGCCATAGTAGTATCATTACCTAGGCAAATCATGGTACCCTCCATGTTCCTCAACATGCTGTCCTCCTTATGTAAGTGATCCCTTAAAGTATTTAGAAGTTGATCCTGTATTTCATCACTACCAGCCTTACTTATCAGTAGGAAGATCATGTAATGCTCAACTACCATAACTGAGTAGAAAGTCATTAGTAAATTCATAGCATTCTCCAGGCAATCCATGCTACTGCCTTTGCTGCCCATAATATGTTTTTAGTACCAGAGCACCAGTACTTGTTTATTTCTTGGCTGCCTTTTTGACTTCGCCAACAACTTCTCCATACATGCTAATTGAAAACTGCTTTCCGCACTTAGGGCATGTTATTGAAATACCCATATTATACCAGGACTCACCAATCTCAGTCTCAAAGGTATGGCCACAGTAAGGACACTTAGCCCTAACCCTAAGCATCCTCTCAGGCATTCCACCACTGTAATCCCAGTCCTCAGGGAACTGCCATTCTTCGCCTCCTTCGCCACTCATCGAAGGAGGCATCACCTAGTAAGTTAAAAACATTACTATTTACGGATTACGAATTTTCATTATATGAGCCTGGCCTCAGTGAGTTGTATTGTACTTTACGGGACTCAGAAGGTAATTAAGTTTAATCGTTCGCTAGGTATATGAATATGCATTACTATTGTCATGTTGATGCCATGTTTACCTAAAGTTTCGTCCTCACATTGTCTCATGGTGTCCTCTTTAATATGTTATTTCCATAGGTCTAACGAATTCCGTGCTTAACGTAATCCATGGGACTCTTACATAAGGGGATTAGGAGAGGATTAATTGGATCACCGTGGTTAATTAGTATTTTAAATCTTAGATTATTTCAGAAGAGGACAATGAGAGTTTGTTCATTGTTCTCAGGGGGCAAGGACTCCACCTATGCATTGCATTGGGCGGTGCTTAAGGGCTTCGATGTAGTTTGTCTGCTTACGTTAAGGCCTCACCGTGGTGATTCCTGGATGTTTCACTACCCAAACATCGAATGGACTAAGTACCAAGCTGAGTCATTGGGGATTCCTCAATATGTGTGTGATACTAGTGGAATTAAGGACCTGGAGCTTGAGGACCTAAGGAGGGCCTTTATTGAGGTCAAGGGTAAGTACGAGGTTGATGGTATTGTCACTGGGGCTTTACTGTCTGATTATCAAAGGATGATGATAAACATGATCGCCCACGAAGTTGGGCTTAGGGTTTACTCACCACTGTGGAGAAAGAACCAAGTTGATTACCTAAGGGATTTATATCGACATGGTTTTAGGTTTATGCTAACGTCGATAAGTACCGTGGGCATAAGCCCTAGGTTACTGGGTAAGGTGTTGACGCCCAGTGACATTGAGGAGTTAATAGGGGCTGCATTGAGGTTTGGCTTTAACCCAGCATTGGAGGGCGGTGAGGGCGAGTCCTTTGTTGTTGATGCGCCGTTGTTCAGGGAGGAAATAGTGATTGGGGATGGTGAGGTGCATAGGTTAGACCAGTACTCGTGGATTTACATAATAAAGTCCATATACCTAAAGCCAAAGGTTTTAGTTAATCCAGTAACGACTAGTCAATGAATTGATATGGGTTATGTGCTTAGGAACTGTGATTTTGTACTAACATGGATCAATGAAGAACTCAGGATCCTTAGGAAGGTGGATGTGGCTGTTGAGAATGGCTTAATAGTCAATGTTGGTAACATTGGTAGCGTTGGTCTTGAGGAAATTAATTGCTCAGGTCATGCCGTGATACCAGGGATTGTGAATGCCCATACCCACACACCAATGTCGCTATTGAGGGGTTTCTTTGATGATGCAGAGTTAAAGCTGTGGCTTGATAGGATGTGGACTGTTGAACGTGAGTTGGTCCCTGAGGTCATAGCCCTTGGCAGTGAGCTTTCGATTATTGAAATGATCATCAGCGGTACAGCGGCTTTCATAGATATGTACCATCACCCAGACGTAACAGCAGATATTGCGTTAAGGTATGGATTAAGGGCCGCCCTAGGACCTACATTCATTGATACGCTTAGGGATCCCGCGCAGGTGGAAAATGAACTTAGAAATTTTGTGAGTAGGTACAGGGGATCGCGGTTAGTGATACCCATAATCAATGTACATAGTGCCTACACTGTCAGCAAAGATACGTTGCTTAGGGCTAGGGATCTCAGTAATGAGTTAGATTTGCCAATACAGATACATGCGTCTGAGACGAGGGATGAGGTTTACAGGGTAAAGCGGGACTACGGTGTCTTTCCCGTTGAATATCTAAACTCTCTCGGTCTTGTGTCCAGTAGGTCGCAACTTATTCACCTTGGTTGGGTTACTAATTGGGAGTTAAATATCATAACTAGAGCCAATGCCCGCGTTACGCATGCTCCAACATCAAACATGAAGTTAGCCACTGCGGGTCACTTTCCCATGAGGGAATTAATGGATATGGGAGTGTTGGTAACACTTGGTACGGATGGTCCAGCCAGTAACAATTCCCTTGATATGTTTAGGGAAATGAAGATGGCAGTTCTGCTTCAAAGGCATTCGTATTGGGACGTAGGTATTAAGGCAATTCACGCATTTAAGGCAGCCACATTAAATGGATATAGGTTATTGGGTATTAATGGTGGTTGTATAAACAAGGGTTGCATTGCGGATTTAGTACTACTTGACCTAAGTAGTCCAAGGCTTCAACCTGTTAGGTATGATAATATCCTATCAAACATTGTTTATTCGGCGGATGGTTCAGACGTGAGTATGTCGATGGTAAATGGCAGAATAATCTACGATAGGGATCGGGATTACGAGTTGCTGAGGAATCGTGCAGTGAAAATAGGGGAGAAATTAAATGATTTTATTCAAAGGTTCCTATAAAATCTATGGGAATGGGTCATTAGGATAGTGAGCAACGACCACTTTATTCATGCCTTCCCTGCTCCATGCCCTGCCCATGACCTCTGTATTAAATGCCGACGCCACATTACCAGCACCATCCACCGCAATCAACCCAATATTACCTGGTCCAAACATCCTTGTAACATAATCAACCGCCTGCCTAACAGCATCATCCAGCCTAGTGCCGCTCTTAACGAGTGTCGCTACCCTGAACGACGCCATGGCCCTGATAATAAATTCCCCAATACCCGTAGCCGAGACCGCACATACACCATTTTCCGCCCAATAACCAGCCCCCGGCAAAGGAGAGTCGCCAACGCGACCAGGCCACTTTAGTATTGTCCCTCCAGTTGATGTTGCCGCGGCTAGGTTGCCATTCCTGTCAAGGGCCACCGCGCCCACAGTGCCTGTTAAGCCAAACCTTTTAGCAAGTTCTATGTTTTTCTCGTAACGTGAACGTAAATTCCTAATTAGGGATTTATACCTATTGATCTTTGCTTCATTAATTAGTTCAGTAGATGGTACCCAAAGACCGAATTGCTTGGCTAATTCCTCTGTGCCATTTCCAGTGATTAATACGTGATCCGTCTTCTCCATGACAAGCCTGGCAAGCCTTATTGTATTAATTACGTGCTTAACAGAGGCCACTGCGCCAACACTGAGGTCCTTACCCCACATGATGCCGGCGTCCTGCTCGACTTCGCCATATAAATTCAAGACAGATCCTCTACCGGCGTCGTAGGATCCATCATACTCCATGGTAGTGACGGCCTCGGTGACCATGTCCAAGGCATCACCTCGTTTAGCAGCCTCTAGACCGGTATTGACAGCATCAATCAAACCATTTAGATACCTCTGTCTGTGCTCCTCATTTATGAAGGAGCTTGCGCTACCCGCACCCCCATGTATTGCAATGACCGCCTTTGTGTTCATCAGGGACCAGGGATGTTTGTACTTAATATTATTAACTGTCAGTGCTGTATATCTATGTGTAATATATGAATATTTTATTAATTTAGGGGCATAAACTGATTTTTATTGCGAACAATATTTTACAGTGTATGTCGAGTAAGTTAACGAAGACTGAGGAGTTGGCGGCCAAGTTGTATTTCAACGAGGGCCTAAAGCCGAAGGAGATAGCACAGAAGCTTGGTATTTCCGTGAACACTGTTTATAAGGCAATATCTAAGTATAGGGCATTCGTGAAGAACCTAGATCAACCACTACCACAGTCGGGCAACGAACAGCCAAGTAATGATTCATTGCAATTGACTGATAATAATTATAGCCTAAATGCTTATAGTGTATTCAACGTTAAACTTTCTATAATAACCAATTCGCCATTGCCAGTTATCAGTAATAGCGAGCCTAATGATACCATTGACAAGAGTGAGGTGGTTAAGGAACTAAGGGGGCTTAGGGAGTTACTCGGCAAGCTTATTGCTAAAGTCGAGGAGCTTGAAAAAAGAGGCAGTTGTGTGCCTAGTACTGGGAGTAATCATGAGAAGGAGGATGATTATTCATATAACGAGCCAATAAACAGTACTGCGCAGAATAATTACTTACTGCCTGATTTTATCCGTGATAACCCATGGGTTGACGTAATAAAGTCAATCCACAGTACAGCAGAGTCCTCATGAGTGCGTGTCTCTGATTTCTTTCAGTTTTACCGTGAAGAATAATTTATAAAGTACTTTCTATGCCTCATATAATGTGGAGCAGAACGCGATAACAAATGCATTTTACACGGCTATGGACGCAATTGCTGCGGTAACGCTGTATGTTGTTTTTCCCATAGTGCCGGTGTATGTTTTCGTGGTGCTCCTGACAATGGTATTAGCGTCTTCAATACTTAATAAATATGGACTTTCTACAGCAATCATAATAACGTATGTCATTTTCATTTTCATAACAACACTGAATCACGCTTCACTAATAATAATGCCGTTACTGTTACTTACCTACTTAGTGACTGAGGCTGGTGTTGTTAATGACATAGCCGTAATATCATGGTCCCTACTCTTCACGCCCATCTACTGGCTATCCATACCATTATCCATGCTACCCTCAGCCAAGGGATACGGTATAAGATCCACAGTAATCTTCTCCCTTCTCACATTGCTATACGCAGTGGCCTACGCATATATGGGTATTGAGTGGGTACCAGTAACTATGCTACACGTGAACAACCTAGACTTGGTTAAGGGTATTTTATTAATGCTCTCTGGTGGTTACGGTTACCTAACCACGACTTATGGCGAGCTGAGTAATGCATCATTGTACTTCCTCCTTGTGATAGTTGTGGTAATTCCCCCATTATTGAGTAGGTACTTGGCGAGGTTCATAACCTTCCTAAACCTGAATGTGTATGTTAACTATGCAATAATGAACTTAATGCCATTACTGGTAACAACAGCCCTTCTCTATGTCCCACTTGCCATTAATGTGGGGAGTTACGAAGCAACCCCATTGCTATTGCTAGGTTCGTTAATTGCAGGTTCATTGGGTTACGCCTTTGATTATTTAAGGCGTATTATGGAGATCACGCTTCCAAGGGTAATGACAGCTAGAAGGAAGGCCCCAACCATAATACCAATAACTGATCCATTGGTGATCATGGAGTATAATCAATGGGCCAAGAAGTTACCCAGCGATGACTCAAGCTTAGTGAGTAATGCAATAAACACGGTATCAAAGACAGGGTTACTAGTTCTTCAGTCCTCACTACCGCAAGATAAGATGGAACTAATTAGTAAGGTTTTATTTGGGTATGCAAGGGCCAAGGGGTTCATAATTAAGGGCGATGTTAATTACATACCAAGTGACGTGGATTGGTTCGTGAGAACGCATGAAAAATCCCTATTGGTATTCATGCCCAATAACTTGAACAAGAAATTAGTTCCGAAATTAATGGAGTATATTAAACAGTCAAGGGCTAACATAATACTGATAAACATTGACGATTCACTATTCAGTAAATTAAGGAAGTATGGCATTGAAGTAATAACTCACAGCGCCGTGAAGGTAGGAGAGGAGAAGCAGTCTCAGGTTAATAATGCGTCAGTAGGGTCTACTGAGCAGCCGAGGCCTGTTATGCCCAATCTAGCCGTTAATACCAGCCCCGCAGGTACAAGTGCCGGTGAGGATATTAAGGCCAGGGATAAGTCAGAGCAAGCTATCGGTAAGGAAATCATGGTTAATAATAGCATTACTACCAAGAGTACTGAGGAGAGTAAGCCAGTGACGGATCTAGGCGGGAAGGAAGGGTCAGTCATTAAATTGAATAATGAGCGTGCAGAGGAGGAAAGAAAAAGGAAAATGGAGAAGGGTAATGAAAACAAGCGTGAGGTTGCTAAGGCCCAGTCCAAGGGGAAGCCCGTAACTAATGTTACACTTACTCTTGATCCTGTTGACCTAATAAACATGAGCATTAAGTCTAAGCTAATTGATTACATAGATTCATCAATTAGGCTAAGAGACATGCTAAGCAATCTTGGGCTTAAGTACGTGTCATCAATATTAATAATAGGGCCGCCGAAATCGGGGAAGACGGCTTTGATAAACCACGTAGCCAAACACCTAGGTATTCAAGTCATTGATTATAAGGATCCAAGTATCTCCGTACTTGATAATGCCATTATCCACGTACCAAGTCTCGAGAAGGCATTTAGTGAGGACAGTAATCATATACGCAGGTTAATGAGTATTGCCAAGGCTAAGCATTTTGTGGTTGTTATTGAGAGTAGTAATCCCTGGTCAATAGATGCTGATTTCATTAAGGGTAATGTGGATGCCATAGTGCCTATATTACCTATTGACGAGGATTACATAGACACGATTACTCAAGAGAAACTAAAGGTAAGCATGAAGGATAGGGAAGTAATCAGGGGTATAATTAAGTCATGCCCGGCAGTTGAGGCTATTGAGAAGGTGAAGCTTTACCTGTCAGGTAGGGATGGTTCTGATGTGGTATGCGAAGACATGTTTAGGAAGTTCCAGGAATTTGCACGTTCGCTATCACTTAAATAATCCAGGTCTTCTTTATTTTTAGTTTGGCAATGAGGATTAGAATAGCCACAAGGGGGAGTAGGTTGTCACTGATCCAGACTGGGATTGTCATGAACATGATAAGGAGAATTGAACCTAGTGTTCAATTTGAGATAAAAATAACAAAAACAACAGGGGACGTCATTCAGGACAAGCCATTATATGCAATTGGAGTCAAGGGTATTTTCGAGAAGGAGGTTAACATGGCATTGCTAAGGAATGAGGCAGATATAGCTGTGCATAGTCTCAAGGATCTGCCCAGTGAGATTAACCCTGGTCTAGTAATAGCTGGTTTTTCATCCAGGGATTCGCCGTATGACGTGTTGGTTGTTAGGGATGAGTATGTGGATGATTTAATGGCGTTACCAAGTGGTGCCAGGATAGGTACATCAAGCATTAGGCGTAGGGCATTCCTATTTAGTGTGAGAAGTGATGTGGTATATGACGTGATTAGGGGTAATGTGGATACACGAATAAGTAAATTAATCAAGGGTGAGTATGATGCTGTGGTACTTGCCGAAGCCGGTCTTGTGAGGTTAATTAAGGACTTGAGTGATTTTCACGTGAGGTACACCCGTATACCGCTTGATGTACTACCGCCGGCGCCCGGTCAAGGTATAATAGCGGTTATAGCGCGTGAGAGGGATACGGACATAGTGGATGTTCTCAGGAGAGCCAGCGATCCTAAGGCGAGGATTGAAGCATTAGCAGAAAGGGCATTCCTTAGGGCCATTGGCGGTGGTTGTCATGTACCAGTCGGTGGCATTGCCATGTACAGTAATGGCCGCTTGGGATTCATTGCCGGCATTGCGGATGTAAATGGTAATAGAAGAAGAATAATAAAGCTGGTGGGATCGCCAGATAACCCAGAGGAACTGGGTGTTAATGCTGCCCATGAATTATTGGAGCAATGGAACGAAACCTAGCGATAATAATCAGTGGGTTACGGTACATCTCTCTACACTAAAGCCTGCAATTGAATGAGTTTTCCTAGACAATTATTGGTAATTTAAGGACCAGTGCGATTAGGGAGGTTGTCACTGGTATTGCTAGGTTGTCCTCCATTCCATATGCCTCCGCCAGTGCTGCAACCACGGTGATCGCAAGTGGCCCGATCAGTTGGTTCGTGAGTATAAAAAGCACTATTGCTAATGATGCCATGCCTACGAGTGCGCCCTCCATAGTGGCGTTACTAAAGGGTAATTTAACCCTCCCGAGGAGTGTACCGCCAAGAGCGCTCATCGTGTCGTAGATTATTACTGATATTATACCGTAGATTACGTAGTTACCGGTCAGTAATTGACTTATTAATACACCAATGGCCCCCATCAGGATTCCTAAATACCCACCTCTTCTCTCGTAATCTCTCTCCACGCTATCAAGTAGTTCCTTAACGGTCTTCTCGAGCTTCATTAAACTATCATCCAGCGTGTCCAATGGTATTGCGGAGCTTATTGGTGACTTCGTGATCTGTTGCAGTATGGATCTTCTGGCACTTGTTAATGCATCCAATAACATTATTGTTATTATGGGTCTCTTAACCTGTATTACATAAATCACAGAAACTATCAGAGTTATTAATGTGAAGTAGAGGGTTGTTGATATCCCATAAATGCCTAAATTCATTATAAACGGTATTATTAGAAATACCGACAATACCACGTGTATTAACTTCCTAAGTGCCATTGCCCTTAGTCGCTCCAACCTGCTCAAGATCAACACCTACAATGTACATTGTAAGTGGTGCACCCCTTTTCAATCTATCTATGAGTTTCCTATCAAGATCTATGGCTGCCTTATTAGCCTTTATCATTAGTGTTGAGTCATCGGTATAAGCGCTCCTCCTAATTATCATTTTGCTCCTGCTACCTAAAGTGAGTTTCGAGGAACCCATGCCGATGACCAAGTCAAGGTATTCATCGACTATGAACACAACGATCACCACTGCATTATCTCTCCTAATGATATCCTTCAATTCAGGATTTATATCAACCAAACCCCTATCGGCCTTGATACCCACTATGCAGTCTCCCCGGGGTGTTAGGTAATCATCTTTGGTTACCTCAATTGTTCTCCTGTGGCCGGCTCTGACGTTGATGTGTCCCCATGCCTGCACCTTATCAATAATGATCCTGACCACGGTTTTTAAGCTCAATAAAGCTTAATTATCTTAACTTTAGTGGTAATAACAATGGATATTGAGGATAAGTTGGCGCTAATAACCAGGTACCCAACGGAGGAGGTACTCACAATTGATGAGCTAAGGCAGTACCTAGAGACAGGTCTTAAGTTGAAGCACTACATAGGTTTTGAAATAAGTGGCTATATACACATTGGTACGGGCATTGTCAGTCTGTCAAAGGTTGTTGATCTACAGAAGGCCGGTGTTGAGGTCTCAATAATGCTCGCTGACATACACTCATGGCTTAATAACAAGCTGGGCGGTGATCTTGAGCTGATAAGGAAAGTCGCTAACAGGTACTATGTAGAGACCTTTAGAAAGGCCATAGAGTTGCTTGGTGGTGATCCGGATTCCGTGAAGTTCTACATGGCTAGTGACCTTTATCATAACAACGATGAGTACTGGTACCTAATACTCGACCTAGCCAGGATGACTAACCTAGCCGATATTAGGCATAGCTTGACAATACTTGGTAGGAAGATGGGTGAGTCAATACCAATGTCATGGCTTGTATATCCATTACTACAGGTTGCTGATGTCTTTGTTATCGGCTCGCACATTGCCCATGGTGGTATAGACCAGAGAAAGGCGTATGTACTGGCCAGGGAAGTTGCACTGAAGGTTAGGTTCCATCCATTGATGCTTAATAATGAGAAGGTAAAGCCAATAGCCCTATTCCATGGTTTAATACCCGCGCTAAACATCACTGGTAAGGAGTCCAAGGAAGAATTGAGTGAAATGAAAATGAGCAAATCATTACCTGACACGGCGATATTTCTCCACGACAACGTGGATTCCATACGACAAAAAATACTCAAGGCCTATTGCCCACCCAGGGAGGTCAGCATGAACCCAGTAATAGAATTGGCGCATTTATTCTCGTTCAGGGAAAGTAGGGACAAGCCGTTCACAATAGAAAGGCCACGGCAATATGGCGGTGGCTACCTGGAGTTCTGGTCATTCGATGAGTTGGTGAGGGCATATGCAGATGGTAAGATACACCCACTGGATTTAAAGAATGCAGTGGCTAATGAAGTCGTTAAATACCTGGAGCCGATAATCAAGTGGTTCCAGGAGGGGCAAGGCGCCAAGTTAATAGAGGAAATGAACAACATAATGAGAATAACCAGGTGAAACTAACCCAGCACTTCTCTAATTAATTCACTAATACGATTTGGTTCTACCAACGATAGTTCACCTATAATTGAAAACACAACTTTAGCAAAGGCCCAAGGCCTTTTCATGGCGGTCCTTAGTATGGCATCAACGTGATTGTCATAATCGTAAGTATCGACATTAACCGCATTCATGCTACGCATTACCTCGCTTAAGCTACTATTCATCATTAGATGAAGGGTACTTGATGCGCCGCCCAAGGCCCTTATCTTACGCCTAATGAATTTTCTAAATACCATGTTGTAGATACTTAATGCATCACTTACTTGCAGTCCCACCTTAACGGCGCTATATATGCTCTCGGCAAGTAACTTCGCACTTAGCATTCCCATTATTATACCGCCACCTGTTGTTGGCTTTACAAAGCCAGCAGCATCACCTATAACTGCAACGTTATTGGTGGTTACGTCATTAGGCGATCCACCAATTATCACCTTACCACCAAATGGCTTGTAATACCTTGCACCAATAATTTTTAGTAACCCAATGAACTTAACCCATGTATTTGCATCATCAGCGATTCCAATCCTAAGTTCATGATTATCCCTGGGAACTATCCAGGCAAAGAAATGATTGCTCAACCTCCTATCAAATACAACTACCACTTCATCAACGTCCCTAGGCATTAAGGCGTTTGATTCGTGTGACGTGGTATCGGTTTGGACGCCATAAACATAGGTTGGTTTCCAAGGTATCAAGTTCTTAGTTAAGGACATACCGGAGCCCTCGGCAATAGCTACTAAATCATACGTGGTTTCCCTAGTCTTAGTCCTGACGGTTCCTCTCCGAACGTCAAGGACCCTCTCACCTAATGCCAATGATGCGCTACCAAGTTCATCAGCTAAGTAATTCTCAAGACCTGGTCTGTCAAGCATAGCAACAGCTTTTCTCTTGAAATCAAACGTAATGCTGTTGCCCTCTAGGTCCGTGATTCGGACATATCGGTAGGAATTTATGATTGGTGGCGATATATTAAGTACCTTCAGTGAGTCGGCATTGACGAGACCCGTACAGTGAGGCGGCAACCCCAATTCCTTATCCTCCTCGAAAATCACCACATTCATTATCTTACTTAATTCACGCGCTAAGTAAAGACCACTTGGTCCTGCACCAATTATTGCCACGTCGCTCTCTCTCATTAAACTTAGTGCTATTGATCAGTAGGTTAATATATATGTTTTAGTCATTAGTGTTTTGAATGACATTAAGCTACACGAAGGCCATTGCAGATCCAGCATTTGGTTGGATAAGATTAACCAATGAAGAGGCAAGGTTCATTGATGCATGTAAATACGTACAGAGACTAAGGCATATACATCAACTTGGATTAGCCTATATGGTATATCCCTCGGCGCACCACAGTAGGTTTGAGCACTCACTGGGTACGTTACAAATAGCTACATTAATGTTCGAGAGAATAATGAGGATGAGTAACATTCGTGAACTACTACTTGCCCTGGGTAAGTCCCTGGGTCTCGACACAGAGGATGAATTGATACTTCACGTGAGGATAGCGGCACTGTTACATGACCTTGGGCATTTACCCTTTTCACACGTACTTGAGGGTACCTTCGGCCAAGGCATTGAGCCGTTAATAAGGAATTGTAGCGAGGACTCCCGTGAAGCATCCAGGGGCACGGTATTCAGGATGCCCTTCAAGGAGCATGAAGTAGCAACGTACTTCATACTCGCGAATAACGATGAGTTTAGGAGTACGTTAAAGGAGGTATTGCCAAGTATTGACCTGAGGATAGTTAAGGCATTGCTTCATGCAGATATCATAGGGAAGATTATGGGGGTTATACCACATTACCTGGACATTATTGACTATGAAGATGGGAAATTCCTCAACTCATTGATCAATGAATCAAGGCTTTTCAATGTGCTCAGGAGCCTGGTTTCTGGAAACCTTGATGCAGATAGAATTGAGTACATACTCAGGGACTCGTACCTAACTGGCGCAAGCATAGGTTCCGTGATTAGTATTGGGGACATTGAAAGGATATTTGATAACATGAGGATTGTTAATAATAATGATGAGTATACCCTGGCCTTTGACGAGAAGGCTAGGGCTAACCTAGAGGGGTTCATAATAGCACGATACAACATATATAAGCATGTATATCTACACCACAAGGTTGTTTTGTTTAACACGTTGGCCAGGAACCTACTTGGTACATTATTACGGAATTATGATATACTTAATGACGAGTTTAAGGATTACTTATGTAAGATCTACCATTTCTCCACAGGGCTTTTGAGGGATTACGATATCATGTACATAACAGATGATTACTTCCTATCAATACTGCTAAGGAACAGACAATACCTAATTGGTAAAATACCTGGTGTGTCTAAGTACCTAGATCCCCTCATAACCAGGAACACCGTTTACAAGGCTCTATGGAAGAGGGACTTCGACTTCATAGATCTCATTAACAAACAGGGAATTAACCTAGATCTCGTAAATGATGCATTCCCATTACTACTGAGCAAGGGCGAAAGCAGGGATGAAGTTCTCCAAGTCTTTTACAGAAAGTTAAGGGAGAAACTACGTAATTTCTCGAATAAGTGCATTAGTGACTTGGCAAATGATGAACTTGAATCTATGGTTCTAATCGGATCCAGGACGTTCGAGCCAGAGACTAGACTAAACATTATACATGGTAATAAGTTGGTCAATATAAATGAATTATCGCCGTTGGCAAGCTCAGTCGCGATTGCCTGGAGGAAATCCCCACACGTCTTTATATTTATTGACATAACTAAGCTAGAGAATAATTGCATTGGTATTAACATGGATAGTACGCTAGAAGCCATTAAGAGCCTGGTCTTGATGGTTATGCATGAGACGCTATTGGAACTTGGAAGCATCATTAGTAAGTATTTCAAGCATCCTTAGGTAGTGAATGCCCTCATCGCTTAGGGTCATCTTATCTCCATTTACCATTATAATATCAAGTAGGTAAATCATATCACTTGGTTCAATAGAGTTACTGGAGTTATCCATATATTGCGATATTTTTGTAAGCAGGCTTGGGAAGTCCCTCGTATTCACATACCCAAGTCTATGTAGCTCCCTTGCTACCATCATCTTGAGAACCATTAAGCTGAATACGCCACGTGAGGTCATCAATAAAAATAATGATATTTCCTTAATTAAATTAATGATTAAAAAATAGCCCCAGAATATGTAAAAACTTTCGGTTTACTGACTCAGAACAACTCAGTTGGGTATTTACTTATTGGTCTCGAGCCTGATTCAGTAATTAATAAAGTGTCCTCAATCCTAACACCACCAATTCCATTAATGTACACTCCGGGTTCAATCGTTACTACCTCGTAGGGTCTCAACTCCTCATCACTAGAGGGACTTATGGCGGGTCTTTCATGGACTTCGATACCAACGCCATGACCAGTACTATGTATGTAATACTTATCATAACCATACTCAGAAAGAACTTCTCTCGCAACCAAGTCTATGTCCTTAGCCTTGACACCAGGTTTAACGTGACTAGATGCCTTCCTATGTGCCTCAAGAACAGCCATCGCCATGTCTCTTAACTCCTTACTTATCGTCCCCACCGCAATTGTTCTAGTCATGTCAGTACAATAAAGATGGTACCTGGCGCCTACATCGATCGTAACAAGTTCATTTCTACCTATGGTCCTACTGGTAAATACATGGTGAGGATATGCGCCATTAGGGCCTGAGGCCACTATGGGCCTAAATGCAACATCCTCAGCGCCCCTACTGATCATTCCGTAGTAAAGCATTGCTGCAACATCACTTTCCCTTTTACCCTCAAGTCCCTCCCTTAATACATTATCGAGGGACTCCTCGGTTATTCTAGTGGCTTCCTCAATCATACTAATCTCGCTCTCGTCCTTAATTTCCCTAAGCCTTAGTATATAGTTATTAACATTGATTACCCTAATGCCTGCAGAGTTTAGTTCCTTAACAATTGGCGAGTCTATATTATCAACACCAATAATATTGGTGGGCCTAAGACCAACCTCCCTGAGTAGATAATCACCAAGGTTCTTTGAAACAAATAGGTTCTCTCCAGGTATTCTTCGCGGAACCTCAATTGTTGAGTACCCAATGAGGGTTGTTTCATTATCAACGATACTACGGACCCTTTGTAGGTCTAGCCTTGGAACTATTAGTGTAGTATCTAATGATCTATTTATTATGAGCATCAAACCACTATCAATACCCGTGAGATATTCAAGGTTTGGTTCATTAAGTATTATTAATATGTCTAGGCTTAGTTCGTCAAAGAGTTCGATTGTTTTCTTAGTGCGGTTCTTAATTAACCCCACGAACCTGTTTTAAAAGTTATACATTTTTAAATTGCTTTTCTTTATTCATTACTAATGATGGGCTGGAGTGTGGAGACTGAGGATGCATTGATGACTACGTACGTGCACAGGTACTCAGTACTTGGGAAGTCCATAGAGGTTAGGGCCGTTTTTGATAAGGTACTCAATAAGTATAAGTTGAGGTTTATATCAATAAAGCCAGCCAATGAGACCGAGGTGTCCCTACTCACCATATTAACGCCTCATTTTAAGTTCACGATAGACTACGTCCAAGATGGCAAGGTGGTTATGATATACCCAAACCCTGAGGTGGAATTGTTTGATGATATGCAGTCAATAACGATGTACGTTGATTCATTGATATCACTAATAATCGAATTAATAAGCTACTCAAGCAATCCGCTTTTAAGGTCAGAAATTAATTATGACCTAGTGTCTAGGGGCTGGATACTCGATCTAAGCGGGTCCTTGGCAAGCATGTTTAAGGTTTATGACACTAAGGCTGGTATAATAAGGGTCAACGTAGAACTTGAGCAGAGACAACTTGAACTGGGTAAGGTAAGGGTAGATGTCTTGATTAGGGCGATAACAGCATTAAGATGCATGGTGAACACACTAAGTAATAAGGGATTTAATGTATCAATAATCTATGATGATCTAGGCATAGCGCATTTAACCGGTGAGTTCCCAAGTCTCGGCATATTAACATTAATAGCCCTAAAGATCGATGGCATGATCAATGAAACGGAGAAGTCTTGTTCATAGGCATGCGTAGATGGGCGAGACGATACCGGAGTACTGCTTTATCGTAATACTACCCCATTCCAAGTGTAGTGTAACTTATAAATAAGTTATGATGCGCCGTGATCAGTATGGTTTTAATGAATTTATACAATTACTACATAATGGTTTCCATAGCTTTAATCCAAATAGCCATACTATCCTCATTCATATACCAAGTGTTTAGGGAATCGAAAAAACCCATAGAAAAGGAGCGGGATAATGTAAGAGTCGCAACCTCAAGAACATCAGTGAGCCAGTTGGAGTTTGATGAAACAGCAAGCAAGGCAGTTACAAGTAATAAGGCCATGAGCGAATTGAGTGATGCTGTAAATGAAGATGAGATAAGCGTCCTCTCGTTCCTGTTATCTAAGGGTGGTGAAACGTACCAAGCTGAGATAGCCAGGGAATTAGGGCTTCCAAAGAGTACGGTTTCTAGGATCATTAGGAGATTGCATGATAAGGGATTAGTAACGGTCAGGAGGGTTAGTAAGTACAGTTACGTGCAGATAACCGACATGGACTACGTAAGTGACTTAATTAGTAGATCAAGACTTAATAATTCGTGAAGCAAGGACATCAGCTATTTCATTAATCTGAGCCCTACTTATGGTACCGTAGGGGCCATCACCCATTGTCTTAGCCACAGCGGTTGCATTCGAGTAAATAAAAGACCATAATGGGTCCTCACCGCTACTAAGCATGTGCGTGATCATGCAAGTCAATACGTCCCCAGCACCGGTTGGGTCTCTAACGTGGACCACGCTGTCCGTTGAGACCTGGAACTTATGACCGTTGTGTAGCATTAACGAACCACGGGCACCCATTGATAATATTATTGCCTTACTTGGGAATTGCCTTGCCAAAGAGTTCACAAGGATATTTACATCCGGCATTTGTAGATCATCAATGCTCATCTTAATTACATCAGAAACTTTAATTATCTTGGTTAAGGCATCCGTGTTAGCTGCAGTACTTACATAGTTATCCTTATTAAATACCCTAATGAAGCCCTGTATGTCAACACCCACAAACTCGGTATTGCTCCTTATATATTCAAGCACCTCCAGGCTTACCTCACGGGCTATTGGATTAACCACAACAACGCCAGGCAAATTCCTTAAATCATCAAGCACAAAATCCCTACACCTAGATAATAGCCTTAATTTTCTGCTACTGTCATTATAGTATGTTATTTCATATGACGTTGTGCCACAGCCATCAGAAACGCAGATCCTATCAACCGGAATATTTCTCCTGGCGTATTCCATAATGTACTCACTAAAGTCCCTACCTACCACAGATATTGGCAGCAAGTCAACACCTAGTTGCCTTAAATAAAATGAGCAATAGGTCGGAGCGCCTCCAGGGGATTTCCTTAGTACCGCGCCTCTTTTTATTATGTCAATGGCGGCGTGCCCCACGATACCGAGCATCACCCACCCTTACCACCTAGGGTTATTAAATTATTGGGGATGAAGACATCGAGTATTGTTCTCACGGAATGCCCTATCCGGCCTAGCCTCACATCGTTTATGACTCTAGATGATCTTATTAATGACATTATAACGCTCGTGAATTGATCAAGACCCTCCAATGTGGAGATTAAGGATAGCCTAACCTCATTGCCGCTACCCTCCTTAATAATTACTAGTCCATCCCTGCTATAAATCTTAATCCTGCCCCTAACATATTCCCTATACCCAGTGAACCTAATACCATTATTAACCACGAGCCTTAAGTAGGCTGTGTATATCATAAAACTCGACTTTATGTAACTCGTTAATACCGTATTGATCACGCCTAGAACATCATTTACGGCATCACCAGAAAGGCTAATGCCCCTTAGGAATTCCTCATTAACACGGTACTTTACATAGGACGCCTTACCACCCTTAATACTAAGTTCATAGAGGGCAAGTTCGTCTCTTAACAATGCATAGACCTCGGTATTCAACACACCATTCCATACAGCTGGTTCTACGGGTTTGTTACCTACGTAGGAGCCTTGATACGGAATTATGACTATGTAATTACCTGCCATATCGCAGGGCAGTAGAAAGTCTAGGTACTTATCCCTGTGCATTATGCATAGATTGCCATTATCCAGTCTCAGCGGTAGTACAGGGTGTCTCTTTGTTAGCAGAAATCTGGGCGGCACGGTCTAGGATACACCGTGATATTTAATAGCCTAAAACTCAATTTTTACAAGTATTACTTAATTCTTTTAAGGAGGACTAATGGACCATACTTCTCGAGAACACTGGATATTAAGCCCAGAACACCCTCGTCCCTATTAGAAAAACCAATCGCCCTAACGTCCTTAGCGCTCAATCTAACGTAGTGATCAAGATCAAACCTGATAATAACCTCCTTAGGACCAAAGATCACCTTAAACTTGACTCTATTCTCCACAAGTTTCCTAACGGCATCTGCAGTCACTGATAGCTGCTTAGGCGTTGGTTTGCCCCTTGGGCTTCTCTTACGTAATTCACCGAGTTCCTTCTTTGCTTCCTCATCCTTGATCCTGACTATGCCCCTTACCTCATCAATCACTATGGAATCATCTTGATAATCAACGACTTCGAAATTCTCGATATTATTAACCATATTCATTAGTTCATCCAGTGATACTTGCCTCACCATATTATTACCACTATAAGCCCCTGGAATTTAAATGCATTATTATGCATTGCTCAGGTGAGAGAGAAACTTTCTATACTTATTATCATGGGTAATTAGGTGCCGAACTGCATCATTTAAATTAAAAAATAAGGCACCGCATTCCTTCCCATCCCTGTCTACGTATTTACATTTTATGTGCGCTGTATTGCCTTCATACGTCATCTCAAGCACAGGTCTTAATTCAACAGGTATTTCGGTCGGGTTATTGCTGCTCATTCCATTAGCCATAGTAGAGCGGTGTATTTTAATAAATCACCCACTTATGTAGGCTATTATCCTTAAACATTTATTAATCAGTTACTTACTGGTGAAATGACCTAGATGGAACCACAAAGAGACATAGGGACCGTGTTATCATCAGTACCGCATTATAGCCTAAACCCCTACATAAGCAAGTGCCCGAGTTGTGGCTCAGTTATGGCCATTGATGGCGAGTGGATTAGGGAGGACAGTAGGCATAGGGTTAAGCTAGTTGAAAGGTCTCTTTCGTGCCCACATTGCAAGGTTAAGATAAGGCAGTACGTATACTTGCAATAACCTTAGGTGCCCAGTTATGCATCAGAGTGATGCTCAAAGATTAATGGAGAGGTCTTCCATGTACATGTTCATATCCGCAGTGGCAGCCCTAGTCTCGGTAATAATGATTATAATAGCCGCAGACTTCCTATCCAATGACCTACCGCCGGCAATAGCCGTTAAGTACTTTCAAACTCTCACTTTCCCTGAACTAAACGTCGTTACTGGTCTGGTTACCCTATCTTCCATAATGGCCGTAATTGGGGGATTCATAGTATACATGGCTAGGGCCAGCCTAAACAGGAGGGAGATCACTGGTTTGTCAACCATAGTGATGACAGGCCTTGTTCTGTTCATAGTGGCCTTGGCATCATCAGTAGGCACTTACGTAGTTTACCAATACTATGTTGGGTCCGCCGGCATGTTTGGGCCGTTGTTCCCAGGCACATTATCCCTGTTTATATCAATGATATTGTTGCTGGTGTCCACGGTACTCACGATATTAACCCTAATTATGATTAATAAACTGAGGAGGTTGTACTCACCACGTAGGATTAGGAGGCAACGTCCACCACCTCAAGCATGAGACCTGAGGCAGTGGTAAAATATTATTGTGCATATTAATGTTAAAGGTTTATAAATTAATTAAAGTTGGGCACGGTGTATGCCTAATACAGTCGTTGTAATAGGCGATTCACCGATACCAGATAGACCGAGTAGAGACCTAGTAATTTATGCAAGAGACTTGGGGTTGAATGCTACGTATGTGCCGGTTTCACGAATATCAATCAAGGTCAATAAGGACGGCTCGCTAGTCGTAATCAGGGACAAGCCATTCAAGGTTGATGGCGCATTTCTCAGAAGCCTGGGTGTCCTTATAGACGTAGAGACGTTTTTCAGGAGGACAATAACAATTAAGTTAATTGAGGAGGGAGGCACCGTAGTCATAAACCCACTCGAGGGTTTATTGAAGACTAGAAATAAGCTTGAGACAACCGTAATACTAAGGGATAAGGGATTACCCGTACCTGATACAATAGGCACTGAGGACATACTGTATGCGTATGACATGGCAAAGAACATGAAGAACATAGTAATAAAGCCCCTGCAGGGCTCCAGAGGATACGGTGCAGTGAAGATCAGCGATGCTGATATAGCATTCCAAATAATGAAGACACTGCTCACCTACAAAAAGCCAATATATTTACAGAAGTATATCGAGAAGCCAAATCGGGATATAAGGGTCATGGTTATTGATGGCGAGGTATTTGGCTGTATGATAAGGGTGGCGTTAAATGGACAGTGGAAGACAAACGTTGCTCAGGGAGCCATTGGTAGGCCATGCATAGGCATTGACAAGGCCGTTATGGAAATAGCAGTGAGGTCTGTGGAGGCCCTGGGCCTTGTATACGGTGGTGTTGACATAGGTGAGAGTAGGGATGGTTATGTAATCTTTGAGGTGAATGGATCACCAGATTGGGCCGAGTTAACCGCAGTTACTGGCAAGAATCCTGCGAAGGCGCTTATTTCATCAATGATGAGAAGATTAAAGGCGTGAGTTAAACTGGGTAAAGATTTATTTTACTGTTATTGAATTACTGAGTGCTTATGACGAGGTGGCTGGTTAAATGTGATAAGTGCGGTGAGGAGTCAATATTCAATGCAGGTTATGACTTAACAAACCTAGGTAGTAAAGTATACATGTATTGTGGTAGGTGTAGGAGGAACACTGAACATACGGTGCTTGGTTATTATGATGATGATACAGGGGAGTTCATACCATTCGAGAAGGCATTATCATTTAAGTACAGGTCGTTATAGCCCTAGTAGCACTCTTTCTCGAGTTCCATTCTTAGTGAGAGTAAATCTGACCTCACCTTCCTAAGCCTATTAATCAAGTCATCAAGTCCCACTAACTCATTCTTATCATCGTCCCTCAACTCACCAACAACTTGCTTGATCATTAACTCACCCTTCCTTTTCTCGGCATCGCTTATTTTTTTATCTATTTCAGATAACGTGTCATTTATCGCGCTAATCTTATCATTACACTGCCTAATCCACTTAGTTCTCTCCTTCTCAAGTCTCTCTCTAATGTCCCTATAAAGATCTTCCTTAATTTCACCCTTGATAAGAAGCTCACTCAACTTATTCAGCTTATCCATAATGTCCCTAAGCCTCTCCTCAATACTAGCCGCCTCATTCTTTAACGCACTAACAAAACCTGAATACTCATCACTAAACTTCTGAAGCACAACCTTGTCTGCTGTGAATGTTGCACCAACGTCATTAACATTGAATTCCCTAAGGCTACCATCATTCATCTTCACAGTTATAGAGACAGGCCTTAGGTCATTCTTACTCAGCCTTATACTGACTATTGCGCCTATTGTCCTGCCATCGCCTGTCACTACGGGCTTTCCCACATACTTCTTGAACTTCTTCTCTGCAGATTTTGTGGAACTAAAGAATTTAAATACCATCAACACGAACATTAAAATGCAATATAAATAGGTATTATTCGATAAACACCGTATTAGTATGAGTAATACGGATCAACTGGGCTATGTAACTCCTTGATCATAGTAAACGTATACGTTACCATAATTCAATAAATCATTTATAACAAGTCTTATTTCTTGTTTTTGTTTCCCATCTCTTTCTCATTATATCTCTATGGCTCTTTCTAAAGCGATATATTTATAAATCTGCGTTGTGAAAAGGTCTATGTATGGTGTCCCTTGAGGATCTGGCGAGGAAGGAGTATGAGGTTGAGGGTAGGAGGTTGAAGCCCAGTAAGGTTTGGAAGGTGCAGCCTAAGGGTAGGAAGGGCTTCGTAATGGCCCTCTTCAAGACACCAGACGGAAAAACAGTAAGAAAAGTCATAGCAAAAGTAGACGAACAAGGAAACATAATAACCTAAACAAACAAAAACCCTAAAAACAATCAAAACTAAATTTTATTAATTAGGTGCAATGAATTGCTGGTTAATTTTTACCAAGGATTGTTCAAGACCATGCAATTGCTTAATCGAACATCCACTAGTATTAAATTCAAATCCAGGTATTATGGAGAATGATTACGTAATAATTATTGATGAGGAAGCAAGAATTCCCTGTTGCATGGCTACAATAAATAGAATTAGGGTTTCGCAGGTAAATGGAAAAACGAGGGTGTATATTTACCTGATGCATTGCGATGTTCTTAATGAGGCTACGATGAATAGAGTCATGAGAATAATGAGATCCGTAGATCCCATAATTACCATTATAAATGCAAACCAAGACCTATGCGGATAATGACACGTTTTGTTTATCCATAAAAATAAATCTTAGCGTAACTAGGTAAACTTTGTTTGTTCTTTGGAGGCAGATTAAACAGGAACTGGCGGCCCCGGTGGGATTCGAACCCACGACCTACGGCTTAGGAGGCCGCCGCTCTATCCTGGCTGAGCTACGGGGCCTTGGTATGATTAATTACTTGGTTTTTTAGTTTTTCGCATGGTTAGTTTCATGGGTGGTGTTGGTTAGGGTCTATGTGTGATGCCGTGTTTCCCATTAGAGGGTGAATGCGTGTTTAGCGGTGTCCTTTATGCTGGGTTCTATATGTAAGTTCTTTGTGTTATGGGTTTGTGTATTTAAAATAAATAAGATTATGTACAGTTTATTTATTTGTTAATATACTTAGTAAAGGAAAAATGTTAAAGAAGTAATAATGGATTAGTGGTAATGAATGAAAGTGAGTTTCTTAAGTGGTTTGATAGGAAACGCGAGGAACATTTTAGGAGGTTAAGTCCCTCGGTCCCTCTTAAACCCGTGTATCCTCTTGGGGTTATGCCGATTCATAGGTATTTGATGGTTAGGGCGGTTGAAAACCCCGATAAAACTGCCCTTATTTACTACGGTACTAGGATAACCTATGGTGAATTGAATGCTATGGCCAATAAATTTGCGAATTACCTCATAGATTCGCTTAGGGTTGGTAAGGGGGACCGTGTTGGTATTGTGCTTCCCAACTGCCCTGACTTTTACATAACGTACTACGGGATCCTCAAGGCCGGTGGAGTGGCACCGCTGTACAGTGTTATGTATAGGGAGATGGAACTTAGGCACTTATTGAAGGTTTCTAGGCCCAGGGCCATTGTGGTCGCCGATAACCTGGTGCCAATGCTCAGGAGGGTCGTTAATGAGGTTGATCCAAGCATTAAGTTAATATGCGCAAGTGACCTTGACTTCCTTCCAACAACCCCCGAGCTCCCGGTTCACGAGTCCATGAAGAGGAGCAAGGATTGCGGTGGAGAGCTTGATTTAATTACCATATTACGTTCAAGTGATTACTCGGATGAGGAGCCTACGGTTGAACACACCGAGGTTGACGTTAGTGTTAATGATCCAGCCGTGATGTTATTTACATCCGGCACCACCGGTTTACCTAAGGCCGTGGTTCATAAACACTTCGGCATACTCTATAAACAAGCTGCGGCGTTTACGTACGGCCCCTACGACTACTTAATACCCAGGGGTAGGGAGTTTGATTACCGTGTGTTCCTCAATGAAGTGGCTAAAAGCGAGGTGAGACTTGTGGTACTACCGATATATTGGGTTGCGGGTAAGGACTTCGGCCTGGATTCCCTGCCCGTCGTCGGCTATACCGCGGTTTTATTGGCTCGCTACGATCCGAGGGTGGTGCTCCTCGCCATTCATAAGTATAGGGTCACATACACGTACCTAACGTTTGATGCGTATCTTGACATATTGAATAGTCCGTTGATTAACGAGGTTGATAGGTCGAGCTTGAGGTTTGCCGCTGGTTCCTCGTTCATAGCTAGGTTGAACAGGGAGCTTCGTAGGAAGTTCAATTCTTTCTTCCCAAACGCAGTGATTTATGAGGCTAGTTACGGCTTAACGGAGACGCATACCTACGACGTAATTAACCTGGGAATGCTACTTGACGACCTGGACCTAGCCCTTAGGGAGAGGTATGGTTCACTTGCTGTTGGGCCAACCGTGCCTGGGACTTACGTCAAGATACTTGATCCAGAAACCGGCGAGTTACTGCCTCCAGGTAAACCAGGTGTTATCTGGATAAGATCACCGGCACTAGTCGAGGGGTACCTGGAGAGACCAGAGGAGACCACCAGGGACTTTAGAGATGGTTGGTTTAACACTGGGGATTATGGGCTGGTTGATGAGAATGGTTACCTGCACTTCATACAGAGGATTAAGGACATGATAAAGGTGTCCGGCGTTTCAGTGTCTCCTGTTCTAGTTGAGGAGGAATTGAAAGAATTAGCGCCGGAGATTAGGGAGGTAGCGGTCATAGGTGCTAAGGACCCGGAGACAGGTGAGGCGCCAATAGCCTTCGTGGCCCTTAAGGACGAGTTTAGGGGCAAAATAACGGAGGAGGAAATTCTGAATAGGTGTAGAGGTAAAATGTCTAGGTACCACATTCCTCGGAGGGTGATATTCATGGATCAACTCCCAAAGACGCCCTCTGGCAAGATAGTGAAGGAGGATTTAAAGAGGGCTTGGGAAGAATTGAAAAATAAATGAGCATGATCTATAACCTAGTCCATGGAAATAACCAAGTGAATACATGCAATTGCTTTAAATTGGGATCCCATGTAATTTGCGTATTCACGACCTCCCTGAGAAGAGTCTTCTCGGATTATCCATGAGTATTTTATCCACTTGTTCCTGAGTTACACCCTCGTCTCTTAGCCTCGGTATTACCTTCTCGAATATCAGTGTCATTGACCAATCGGGTACCATGTTCCTCACAGTCTCCGTCGGATACCAGTCAATGACTGGGCAGTAATCGTGGGACAGGAGTATTTGGTCGACCCAACCCCTCCTTATTAACTCAATGGTGGTCCTAACCCTCTTCTCAAGCGGTAGGTATAGGTCAAGGCCAAATCTGTCGAGACCCACGAATGCGCCCTCCCTCAGTACTTGCTCTATGAAGGATACATCGTCGGTATCACCAACATGACCTATGACAGCCCTTGATAGATCAACGCCCTCCTCCTTGAAAATCCTAATGAGTTCAAGGCTAGACCTATTACCAACGAATGAGTGGGTAATTATTGGGGCCCCGGTCTTTACATGAGTTCTTGCTACGGCCCTAATGGCCATTTCCACATCCCTAGTTAACCCCGGTGAGTCAATGACGGCCTTAACGAATACAGCCCTGGTATTGGTTCCCTGAATACCAATGGTTATGTCATGCATGAAGACATCAACGAGCGAATCAATACCCCTATTCCTGAAGTAAAACGGTAACTCCGTATACGTATAGAAACCAGTACCCATTATTATGTTAACACCGGTTGCCCTGGCAACCCTCTCATCAAACCTAACATCTCTTCCTATTCCAGCAACCGTAAGGTCTACGATAGTCTTAACACCAAACCTCTTAACCGCATTAACCGCATCAACAGCTCTCCTAAACTCCTCGCTCTCATTGTACAAGTGCGGCCAGTTCCAACGAACGACCTCAGTGGTCAGCCTAAGGTGTTCATGGAATAGTGTTAAACCCATGTCACTAGGGCTTATTTCTCCCCCACCAACCACGGGTATTTTATTCATTGCCCACCGCCTCTCCTTCTTTCCTGCTCCTGAAGCATCCTCCAGTCTATTTTACCGGTTGCAGTCTTCGGTAACGAGTCGACAAACTCCACGAACCTTGGGTACTCATACGACGACATCCTCTCCCTCGCCCATTGTATTATGTCCTCAGGCTTTACCTTGCCCTTATATTCCGGCTTAAGGACCACGTACGCCTTAACCTCCTCACCAACCCTTGGGTCTGGTATTGCCACTACGGCAACCTCAAGAATGGCTGGGTGCATGTACAGTATGTTCTCAACCCTGTACGGCCAAACCTTATAACCAGCCCTATTAATCATTCTCTTAATCCTATCAACGTAGAAGAAGTAGCCCTCATCATCCATGTAAACAACGTCACCAGTCCTAAAGTAAAGCTTACCATCGATCTCAATAAACGCCTCCTTAGTTTCCTCAGGCTTCTTCCAATAACCCTTAAACACGTTTGGTCCCCTAACCACAAGCTCCCCATTTTTACCGGCCGGTAGGACCTCCTTCGTATCTGGGTCTATTACTAAGGCGTCTGTACAGGGCTGTGGAATACCGAGGTCACTACCAATCTTAACCCTGTGCGGTGGATTAACGTGGGTTTGTGAGAAGGTCTCAGTAAGTCCATAACCAGCCAGGTAATCAAGCCCAGTTAACTCCTTAAACCTCTTGGCAACGGCCTCAGGCATTGGCGCACCGCCTCCACCGGCCAGTATTAGTGAGGATAGGTTCCTCCTTTCAATCCCTGGCATTGCCAGTAGGTCCACAATCATTGTGGATATGCTTGTCCAGTGGGTTATCCCGTATCTCTCGATTGCATCAACTACCGTTTCCCTATCCCAGGTAGTCATTAGAACCATTGTTGAGCCGGCGTATAGGGGCACTAGTACGGAGTGTACGAGGCCAGTCACGTGGAACATAGGTAGTACTGTCAGTACAATACCACTTGGTGCAATGTTGTACCAGACAGCTGCATTCAGTGTTGATGCCCACATCGTGCCATGACTATGCATAACACCCTTAGGAATGCCCGTTGTACCTGATGTATATGGGATCGCAGCGAGATCCTCATGCGTAACCTTCACAGTGGGTGGATTACCATTGAATGCCACGGCCTCCTTCCAATTAATGGCTCCCTGGGGAGCCTCGGGATCCATGAGCATTAACTGTGGCAGCTTAAATTCGGTTTTGTTAGGGAGGTAGTCCCTGTACCTACCGGTGATCACGTACCTAAGTGATGGGACTTTATCCCTAACGCTGAGTAGTCTGGGTAATAATTGTGTTAGTGTGATCACGGCCTTAGCCCCAGTCTCCCTAAGTATGTACTCAAGTACGTCTGGGGCAACCAATGGGTTTATTGGTACGGCGATTGCGTTCGCCCTTAACACGCCGAATAATGACATCACCCAATGAGGAGTGTTGGGCATGTATATGGCTACCCTATCACCCTTTTCGATGCCCAGATCATGCAGGAACGCAGAGAGCCTTAGTATCGAGTCCCATAGTTCTGAGTACTTAATCCTGAAACCGTAGTAGATAATTGCGTCCTTGTCGGGGTACCTCATTGCCGAGACCTCCACCAAGTTAAACAGGGGAGTCCTTGGGTAATCCATTCTTCTTAGGATCCTCGGAGGCCAGTACCTAAACCACGGCCTATCGGCATGCTCCTCACAGACATAATCCCCCTCAGGAATTACCTGGACCTCCGTATCCCCTACTTGTCTTGTTACTAATTTCATGCTTTACATATATATTATGTCTTAATAAGCATTATTAATTCACTATCTATATAATTCCCACAAATAATATGATCGGCTATGTATTTATAATACAAAGCACGTTAATTAATGCTTTACCAACTCATTATAATGTGGTTAGGTCCTTTGAGGATTATGTGAATAGTCTGCGTGACGGTAGGATCATCTACTATAGGGGTAAGCCCGTGGATGATGTCACTAGGCATGAGATCTTGAGAGCAGCAATAAACCATGCTGCTGAGCTTTACAGGTGGCAAGCCGATCCCGAGTTAAGGAGGTTCCTGACCTTTGACGATCCTCAGTACGGAACAATAAGTAGGTTCTACAAGGCACCCAGGGGTCCTGGGGATTTAATCGAGAGATTCAGGTTGATCTACAACACCACGCTGCTCGGTAGGGGCATGTTCAACATCATGAAGACCATCGGTTCAGATGCATTGTTCGGCCTTATGATAGCTTCCAGGCAATTGGATAGGGCCAGGGGCACGAACTATTATGATAGGGTTATGAGGTATTATGAACGTGTTGTTAAGGACGATGTTACAATAGCGGTTGCTCAGACGGATGTTAAGGGCGATAGGATGCTTAGGCCTCATCAACAGGAGGATCCAGACGTGTATGTACACATCGTTGGTAGGGAGCCCGACGGCATTATTGTTAAGGGGGCCAAGGTGCATACGACCCAGTCCATTGCTGCCAACGAACTCATTGTCCTGCCTTACAGGAACATGATTAAGGAGGACACTGATTATGCAGTTGCCTTTGCGCTACCGGTCAATACCAAGGGCATTACCTTGATACCCAGGCCACTTAGGGAGGTTGAGATTAACATGCTTGGTGACGAATTCCCAATGGGCAGGACGAACGTGGAGGTTGAGACACTGACAGTATTTGACAACGTCAAAGTCCCCAGCGACAGAGTATTTCTAGCTGGTGAGTATGACTTCGCGGCGTCCTATGGATTAACCTTCGCCCTATTCCACAGGTTCACCGCAATTTCCTACAGGGCAGCACTGGCAGATATAGTGCTAGGTTACGCCAAGCTATTCGCTGAGTACAACGATGTCGAGGGCGCATCCCACATTAGGAGGGACATTGTTGACATAATAACGTATAAGGAGTACCTGGTCTCCAGCGCCATAGCTTCAGCTGAGAGGTGCATCAGAGACCCAAACGCTGGCATCTGCATACCAAACCCAATATACACAAACGTTGGTAAACTAACGGCAAATGCCAAGTATCTCGATGCCATTAAGGACATGATCGACGTGGCCGGCGGCCTACTCGCAGACATACCATCAACGAGCGAGTTAAACAACCCAACCGAGGAGAAGTACCTGGTCAAGTACCTGGTCGGTAAGAGGGGGACGGACCCAAGGGTCAGGATTAGGCTCTTCCAGATAGCCCGTGAATTCCTATCAGCCCTTGGTGCCTTGCTGTCTGTCGGCATGATACATGCCGAGGGATCCATAGAGGCAAGCGTAATAGAGTTGTTCAGGTCGTATAACTACGATATAAGCAGGACAGCCGCGTTATACAATGCGGACCTGGCAAAGATGGACGATGTAAAGAAGCTGCTAGAGTGGTGGTGACTTGAAAAGACGGGAACCTCTCCTAATATTAAAAATAATTAAAGCATATGCTTATAGCAAGAGGCCTTAATTCTGGGAATATGCAGTCAGTGGAGGACTTGAGGAGGATCGGTCGTGAACTGAGGGGCGAATTAGGACTACGCACCCACCCAGTGGGTATTAAGTTCTGCCCTGAGTCCTGCGACCTAACCGGCTTTAGGAGACCCAGGAATTTCGGCATACACATGACTGTTTGCCAGGTCATAAATGCAGCTAGGTATGGGTGGGCCATGGCGTTTACCCTAGAGGACATGTTCTGCATTGGTGGCGCATACCTATTTGGATTGGTGCCTGAGTATCCAGAGTTCCTTGAAACACCAATTAGCAGGCATACATCCAGTGATGATGCAAAGAAGCACATTAACTCAAGGTACCTAGAGAATGCATTACCGAAGGGTAGTGTTAAGGCGGTCCTGGTGGCACCACTGGAGAGCATTAATTTCATACCTGACGTAATCGATGTGTACGGCACACCAACACAGATAAACACAATAGCCAAGTCCCTAATATGGCACGGAATATTCCCAGAGACTGAGCTCCTTGGCTTGATATCGTGCTCCGTAGTCACTAGGGCCTACAAGACGAGGAAACCCCAGGTAAAGATACCAGGCTCGGGTGAGATTGCGTGGGGTAGGACCGAGGAAGACGAAGTGAGCATTACGATACCACTGGAGCACATTGATAAGGTGCTAAGCGGATTAGAAAATATCAAGAGGTTAAATCCATACCCACCACCGAGGTTCTGGTGGTACGAGCCAATAGCACCCAAGGGATATACAATAACCTATAAGGATTACGAGGAATGGAAAAAGAGGAAAAACCCACAGGCCTAACGGCAATTGCACGCCATAGGCATTATGTATTAAATCGTGTAGAGGATTATTAATGATACCAGGGGCCCCAATGCAAGGCTTAAAACACCGAGTATTGGACTTATGCTTATTGCGAAGCCTACGAATATTGGGGCCACCATGGAGCCCACTTGGGATACCGCATTTGCGTAACCCATGGATGTGCCGGCGTTTTCATTACCCATAATCCTTATTATCAACACGTCAGTTGGCGGTCTATACAGGAATGAACTTATTCCAAATATAAGGAAGATTGGGAAGAGGAGTAATGGGTCCTTAAGGAGGGTTGCTGCCAGGAAGTCACAGGCTATGAAGGCCGCCAGTGAAACCTCGATCACCCTCCTCTCACCCATTAACTTGGGTAGTGTTGATGCCAGGAATATGGAGACCAACTGCCCCAGGGAGTAAGTGAAGAAGAGTAGTACGGGTAGTATTCCCTTGATTCCATCATAGAGGACTAGGAATGGTAGGAGCCAACCTGATGTTCCCCAGGACCCCCATAACTCCCCTGCCCTCATTACCACGGCCTTCGCCACCCTTGAGTTCATTAACACACTTTTAGGCCTGGCATCCCTGCTACCACCTATTTTGAGGCTAATTGAGGATAGCGACGCGATGAGTAGGGCCAGGAATATCACCAGGTAGAAGATCCTCCAGTGGGTGATTATTAATGGAGATGCCGCACTTAGTATTATTAGGACCATCGGTGCCGCGCTCTCTAGTAACGCAACTCTCCCATGCACTCTCTCTTGGGTTGAGCGACTTGCTATCTTCATTGCTGATGGGAATAAGCCGGCGGTTAGGAAACCAGCCAATAAGTAAAGAAGTAGTATTTGCGTGAAGTTGCTTGCGAGGAACAGCATCAGGATCACGGCACTGGATAGGGTTCCGGAAATGAGTATTGACTTACTCGGCCCAAATCTGTCAATGAATACTCCCCAAGGTATTGAGGAAGCCACATAACCAATATAAAACAGGGTCAAAACAAGCCCTATCTGCACCGAGTTAAGCCTCAATAACTCTGCCACAGCCACACTAACAACTCCCCAACCAAGCCTCACGGACAGTTGCAGAAAGGTCACGCTCCATGCAATAACGAAACCCCTATCCACCTAGTTGTCCATGAACAAACCATTTATTAAGATAGCCCCAACGCGTTAGGTCTCATCGCCGATTATCCGTGCCAATGCATTACTAGTACCGCTCATGAAGTGTCTCTTTATCCAGGACTTCATTATTAGGAAGAGCGGGCTTATACTAATGTTCCACTGACTAATCAATGAGTTTCCACTTATGTAATTCATAACGTAACCCTTTATCGGGCCCTTCACGTAATTTATTAATACGAGTTTACCATCATTATGTACCTCAATCCTGGCAAGGCCCCTATTACTTGGTCCAGGGAATGCGAACCTAATCCTGGCAATGTACGTATTATTATCTGCATTAAGTATTTCTATTTCCCTATGGCCCCTCCAGTACCTAGGCATGCTACTAATGTCACTAAGTGCCCGCCACACCCTCTCCAAATCCCCTGGGTCTATCTCCCTACTTACTGTAAACTCTATGCCCAGTATTGACATGATAATTAGGTGCATTACTGCAATTAACTAAATAGTGTTTTCCTTTGGTAATTTTAAGAAAACTACCGAATTTCAATTACTAATTCTCATGCAACCAATATTTCCCCAAGATATATTAACAACGCACCATTGGTGAATCCCATGCCTTAGCGCCCTTCTATTGGTCTTCTTCACCAACCCACGTCATGGAACTTAATTTCCTTGGTTTACCCATGCTCTTATAAATAACTATATACTTAAATGAAATAATAAATAAGGCGAGTAATGGGGGTCAATAACCCATCATTATTTAGCCTCGGCCTCCTCTTTTGGTTTTCTCTTCTCACGTTTCTCCTCAATGCTCTTCCTGAGTAGGTTCACGTGGAATAGGAGTTCATTAATGCCCAGCTTATTACCGACTTCCTCACCATACTTAAGTAACTCCTCGGCCTCGGTAAGGTCTATTGACCTACCCCTGGCGATAAGCCCCTGCGCAGTATATACAATGCACTCCACAAGTTTCTCCCTAAATTCCAGCGACTTTCCCTTATTACCTTCCCTCTCAGCCTTCTCAATCAATCTCTCCCACTTCGAACAGGTTATCGCCATATCACCACCAAGTCTCAGTGTGTTGGTTGCGGCTTAATTTAAAAATTATGCCCTTCCTTCCCTAGTCTTGGTCTCTTGGGCAGCCTTCTCCAGCTGCCTTGTCTCATTGATGAGCCTCCTGATCCTCCTAATAATGGCGATGTAATTATCAAAGAGCTTTGCATCCTTCGCCTCCTTAGTGGCCTCCTTAAACAGTTTAATACCGTCATCGAGTTTACCGTTCCTTATTAAGGCCTCCGCTGTCCTGAGCTTGGACACTAATTCCCTTGCCTTGTTGGTTAATTCCTCAGTCGACATCGAAACAACGAGACCTAACCCCCTTAATAAGATTTATTAGTTGGTACGCCCCTGGTTAATGTTTATGAGTCAATGATTAGGGTCTGGAGCACTGAGTATTGTGATGAATGGTGGGCACGAATTTCAATACTCATTAACATTCTTATTCTTTGACCTATATTCCCTTACCAATTGATCAGCAATGTCAGTGGGAAGCCTTATTGTGCATAGGTGGTGCTTTAACCTAGCCTTTAGTTTCACGTAATCAGGATACCTCTTAACCCTAATCTCCTCGGCTGCATCTGCATATTTCCGCCACAGCTCAACTAGGAATACCTCCTTAGGCACGGCATTGCCGATGCAGGGGATTTTTTAAGGATTTCTACAGAAATAATTAATTCCCCAACCTTGGGTTGACTAGTGTGGACGTTAAAACAGATGCCCTAATAATTGGTGGTGGACCTGCAGGTTCCTACCTGACCCGTTACTTGGTTAAGAATGGCTTTAACGGCGACGTAATGCTCATTGACAAGAAACACGTAATATACGCACCAGTAATATGCGGTGAACTACTGCCCACCGAGGACCTACTGCGGCCCTGGATCAATGGGGGGCTCCACGACGTATTACTAACAACATTAAGGGAATCTCTACGCAGGGAATTCATTGTAAATGAGATCAAGTGGTTGAGGCTCGTTATTAACAACCGGGATGTAGCGCGCCTGCCGTTCATGACATACCTAATTGACAAGTCTGCAATGATCAGGAATGTGATTAATGAGGCCGAGTACATGGGCGCCAGGGTGCGCTTCGGAGTGACTGCCGTGAGATGCACGGCTAAGAATAATAACTATGAGTGTCTTGTTCATGATAAGGATGGTGGAGAGTACGTGATAACCACGAGGATGTTGATCGGTGCGGATGCCTACCCGTCAATAGTAGACTTAAGCCTAGGTATAACCAATGGGTTTAGTGCTGAGGATCTGATAGTAGCCACCAGTGCCAGGGCTGTGGGTAAGTACGCGGATGACGAGGCAGTCATTGTGATGGACCCAGAGGTCGCTCCAGGGGGCTTTGCATGGATCTTCCCAAGGGGCGATGGTTCACACAACATTGGTGTTGGTGTTAGGAACAACATCGCATGGAGGGGAAGCAATCCATTGGATCACCACATGCTCTTTGTCAAGAGGTTTGGGCTCGAGCAGATCAGGAGGTCTGTGCTCATGAAAACACTACCAGTCGGTGGATTACTAAATAGGTACAGTGTTGGGGAAGCCCACCTAATCGGCGATGCTGTTGGTTCGGTAATACCAACTAACGGAGCTGGTATAAACCCAGCCATGATAACCGCCCACTTACTCGGCGAGTCAATGATACGTAGTAGTGACTACTCAGTGTCCATGAATAGATTACTTAAGCCGTTAATGGACAGAACCGCCCTATTTAGGAGGATTGGCGACCCATTGTTAATGAATAGGAGGGCCATGGAGAAGGCATTGCGGATTTCCAGGGCTTTAATAGCTGGTTCGATCTATGAGGCCACACTTTCATCAATGAGGACCGGGACACTAATCAAGTTCCTACTCAGTAATCCATTGATTAAACTGATATCCAATCTGACCTAACGTACATGTAGTGTTTATTAAGGCATAGGTTTAGGAAGTAATGAAGTAAATGGCCGTATTGAACCCAAATAAGTACATGGAATTACTACCAGGTGAGGTGAAGACTGCCCTCACCAAGGTCATTCATGTACTCGAGGAATCATTCATGGGATTCTGGATACCAGACAAACTACGCGATGCCACGTATCACTATATTCGGAACAGGGGTAAGTTAATAAGACCCACACTGGTGCTTCTGATGGCCTATGCACTTGGGAACGGGAATGGACTAGAGAAGGCAATACTGCCCGCGGCTTCCGTGGAATTGATACACACCGCCTCCTTGCTCCAGGACGACATAATGGATCAACAAAGGATCAGGAGAGGTATGGAGACACCATACAGCATTTATGGCAGCCACACCGCAATGCTTGCCAGCGACCTAATAATTGCTAAGGCCGTGGAGTTCGCCATAAGGAGTGGTGATAACGATATCGTGTTTGAACTCCTCAATTCATCGGTTAAACTTGCCATTGGGCAAAGCCTCGAATCCGAGCTCAGTTGTAAGTACGATACTACAATCGACGACTACCTAAGGCTCATCTACTACAAGACAGCATCCCTAATTGAGTCCTCAATGATTGTCGGTGCATACTCGGTTAACGTTAAAGACACAGAAATAGTGAGTAGGATTAGGGATGTGGGAAGGTTTGTGGGCACCGCCTTTCAGGTCAGGGACGACATAATTGACTACCTAAACATGGACAGCAAGAACCCCGGCACTAATTACAATGAGATAAACATTGTGAGGATAATGAGTAGGTATGACGGTAACGTAAATGACGCAATAAGCAAGGCAAGGGGCCTTCTCAATGAAATGCTTGATAAGGCCATAGGCACACTCAGAGAAACTATGAGTAATGAGGTCCTCGTAAAGTACATAAGTCTCCTAAGGATTTAAGAATTAATCAGTTAGGAAGCGCAGTAATAAGCCATGTATTACCTGCGTAAAATAAGTCATCCCTAAATTTAAACCGCAGATTACACAACAAGTAATGAGCGAAGTCTTCATAATAGACGATGTCCCAGTCAAGTACGAGGACCTGTTCAGGGCGCCAGAAAAGGAGGGAGCAGTGGTGTCGGTCAGGGTACACAAGTCAGTCAAGGAACTCCTAACCAAGTTGGCGGAGAAGGAGGGACTTGACGGTGTATCAGAACTACTTAGGTACCTAGTGGCTGGCTACATAATGGGTAAGTACAAACTAGTAAGGCCGGAGCCAAAGGTAATTACGCAACCAATATTCCTAAACGTAAACATAAGCAAAAAGGCCATTGAGGAACACACAGACATGGCACAAATGGGTCTCAAAATGGAAATCGACGAATTAATAAAGGAATCAATGGACGTAATAGGTAAGGTAAAGAAGGGAGTAATAAACCCAAAGGGCAACGAATACATTAGAAGGCTTAGGAACAAGGCCGTCAAATACATGATCAAGGCACTAAAATATGGGCTCGAGGAAGACTATGAGAAACTAAAGACCATACAAATGACGCTAACGACACTCCTCGAAGAACAATAGGTAAAACCCTAACCAACCCTCCTCAAGCACTGAGGATAGGTTTCCCTAGGTCCCAGGAATTATGCCCCCTTCAATAGTCGCTGCTCCACCATGAAATACGAGGAATAAGAGTGGTTCCTTGACGGTTGCCTTAACACTCCTGCGATAAAAAATTTAAAACAAGCAAACTAATTGAAAAACCCGCCGGGGTGGCCGAGCCAGGTCCAAGGCGCAGGACTTGAGATCCTGTCCCCGCAAGGGGGCCCGGGTTCGAATCCCGGCCCCGGCACCAAGCCGTTTTATTGATCCATAGTAAACGGAAAATGAGGACATGTAAGGCGTTGAGCCGGTATAAAGTAAATAACATGATTTTTGCATGCTGTTATGAATAAGTACCTACGTTACTAAAGCAATGCTTGTCGAATTTCTCAATAGTACTTTAATGAACCTTGTAACTGGGGTTTAAGTTACGAGGAGTTAGTGGGTATGTCGTGGACTTAGCTTTAAATAATTCTTAATTGATTTGCTCGTTAATGGCTTTGCCCATGAGTGATAAGAAGTTGGTGAAGTCGGCTGGGGTTTTGGGCTTCGTTGGTGGGGTTCTTTCGTTAATACCTGAGATTAACATTATTGGTTACGTGCTAGTCCTAATTGCAATGCGTGGGTTATCCAGGGCTTATAATAATGATGTCATTTGGAGAAATGCCGTACCTGCCGTTGCAATGAGTATCACCGGCATGATAATCGCCAACTTTGCCTACGTCAAGGCCATGACAGTAGCAATCCTAGGACCACTTGCTACTAATTCATGGGAGGCCACGGCTACCTGGATGTTGGCTGCCATTGCCGCGGCGTGGTGGTTTATCATGGCCATGTACATTGTGTTCCTCATCGGCGGTCTTTACTGGTTGAGGACTTACGGTGAACTCGTAACGGTGAGTGGTATTCAATACTTCGCTAGGTCATCGAAGCTGTATTGGCTTGGCTCAGCACTCCTGATAATTGGTGTTGGTGCAATACTCGTGTTAATTGCAGGGGTATATGCCATACTCGGTTTCCGCAGGCTTTCGAGACAATATGATATCAAGTCCTAATCCTCTCCCGCATCTGGATTAGGCGTTGAAATCAAGGAGACAATCATTGATGTTATAGATACGGCATTGTTAATGAAGATTCTGCCTAACTACGTAAATAAATTATTTACCCTGGACCACCTCACTTAATTTATCGCAACAGGTTACCAGGAAAATTTTAGCACTACGGAAGACCCTCGCAACCATTGGGTCGGCTCCACCCCTGGCATGAACAACCTTATGAACACACATTGCTGAGGTAATCTCCCCGCGCTTCCTGAGTAAGCCCTCACTGACTTCAACCTTCTTTCCATCCCTTAGCTCGGCCTTGCCATCAACCTCCTCAACTATGATAACCCTATCACCGCATATTAATGCGTAATCCGCGTGGGGTGGCTTATCACCATGACCAGTAATGTTATCAACATACTCGTCTAAGTCAATAAGCCGGCAATCAGCACGCTTAATCCTACATCTACCCTTCATAATTAACTCCTCGCCTTCATACTCCTGATGAGTGAGGATTCCTCAGCCAGTTCCGTGGCCACCTTACTGAATTCCTCCTCCTCAATACCATCAATGCTCACGGGAATCCTCTCAAGAACCGAGGCACCCTTCTCCGGCTCAGCCTTGACCAGGTACACGGCAACCTTATCCGGGCTTAATACATCGCTCCTGTCCAACCCACGCCTCTTCAGTTCCTTATCACTGAGTCCACTAGCCTCAATAAGGTTGCTCAACCCGTAGAGCAGGTAATCACTGTGGGTCGATAGTATTACCCACTTACCCCTGTTAACGGTCCTGGCAATAACCCTAGCCAACCTGGTAATAGCCCTGGGATGAAGATGAGCCTCTGGCTCTTCAATAATCACAGCCTCACCCTTATCATTAATTAAGGATAATACTGGCAAAAGTGATTCCCTAACCCCAGAAGGCGCTATATCAAGCGGTATTACGTAACCATTCCACGTGACCACATAGGGCACGTATAAGCCCCTCTCAAACTCCACCTTAATGTCCCTAACACCAAGCTCATCGAGGAAATCCCTAATCAACTCAATACCCTTAATACCCCCATATGCACCCTCCATCATCTTAAAGTACTTATACCTAAATACCTCATCGGGCTCAAGGAGACCCTCAATCTTTACCTGAGGTTTCATAATCGATCTAATAAGTCCTGCCCTACCATCAACAAAAAAGTCAACATAATCATCACCTAAAAACCATGGCTTAAAACAATCACTTACAGTATCCTTTACTATTGAATTTAACGAATAATAATTAAATATAGTATTATCTATATCAATAAGCACACTAGTTGGAGACTCGCAACCTTCCGTCCAAATTACGATGAACTTTTTATTTTCTGTCTCTAATTCCTTCAATCCTAACTCTTCTAATTTTCCTATGTTAATATTATTAAATAAATCTTCACATTCGACATAACTTATCACAATTTTATTCTCTGAAAGCTTAAATTCAATTTCGCATTTATCGCTTCCCTGCACTGATATTCTCATTTGCTTATTTCTCGAAAGCTTTGCCGGTCCTACCCCAAAGGTTTTCTTGAAGGATTCAGTTAGGAAGTATGAGTATCCCTGAATTATTTCCCTAATAATACTAATTATTACCTTACGTAACTCATCTTCGCCCTTGGATGCCGCTTCCTTTAAGCCCATTATCATTTTGCGCAGGTTTTCATCCACCTCGACTAAGGCTGGCACGTTTGGTTCAAGCCTCATTAGTAGCCAGGTTAGGTATAATAAATGGCTTTTCCCCACGCTATTCCTACCTATCAATATGGTGAGTGGCTTTAGCGTTAATCTCGTCTCTTCGAATACCGAGAAATCCCTTACGTATAACTCGACATTTACCTGCTCCTTATTCATTGTTCTTCTTAAGCCATTATTACATTTTGTAGATATATGTTTTATGTTTTTAGTATGATGAAAGACGACAAGATAGAGACGCCTCTGGAAGCATTGGCATTAACTGCGCCGATAGGCCCGTTTGTTCTCCGTATTTTTGACCTGGCTGGCATTATATTTAATAATGTGTATACTTTATTGGTCATGTGTCGCTTGGTGTTGAGTTGTACGTGGTTGAGCTTAGGTTTAGGTTTGGGGATTTGACGTATGAGGGTGTTGTGGATGTTCATGTTAGTTCTGTGGGTGATTTATTGCTTAATGCTGTTGATCTTGGTATTAGGTCTGTTGAGGTTGATGGTAGGCCTGTTGATTATTCCTACGATGGTAGGGTTTTGAGGGTTCGGGGTCCCATTAGTGGTGTTGTTAGGGTTTTGTTTAATGGTAGGGTTGGTGATAGGTTGTTGGGTATTTATAGGGCTCCGTATAGGGACGGCTACATGATAACGACGCAGTTCGAGCCCACGGGCGCTAGGTACTTCATACCCTGTGTTGATCACCCTGCTGTTAAGGCTAGGTTTAGGGTTCGGGTCTTGGTTGATGGTGATTACGACGTGATATTCAACACACCGCCTATTAGGGTTTACTGGGATGGTCCCTGGAAGGTCTTTGAGTTTGCGGAGACCCCCAGGATGTCCACATACCTCCTCTACCTGGGCATTGGCAAGTTCTTCGAGTCCAGGGTTAGGGTCGGTAATGTTGACGTAATCTTCGCCACGCCGGTTAGGGATAGGGTTGAGGATGGCAGGTTTGCGCTTGATGTTGCTAAGGGCGTGCTTGAATTCTACAGTGGTTACTTCGGGATACCGTACCCACTGCCCAAGCTTCATTTGATTCACGTTCCTGAGTTTGCGGCTGGGGCTATGGAGAATTGGGGCGCCATTACGTTTAGGGAGACCGCACTGCTGGTGGGTAGGGGTAGTACTGAGTTGACTAGGAGGAGGGTTGCGGAGGTTGTTGCCCATGAGATTGCCCATCAGTGGTTTGGTAATTTGGTCACGATGCGTTGGTGGGATGACCTTTGGCTTAATGAGTCCTTCGCCACATTCATGAGTTATAAGGCCATGGATAGGCTCTTCCCAGGGTGGGGTGTTTGGTATAGGTTCTTGGCCGATGAGACCACGGGTTCCATGCTCAGGGACTCATTGGTGAGTACGCACCCCGTTCACGTACCCATTGGTAGTGAGGAGGAGGCCTTTGAGATATTTGATGATATTAGCTATGGTAAGGGCGCCTCACTCCTTAGGATGCTCGAGAACTACGTTGGCGAGGAGGAATTCAGGAGAGGCCTTAGTAATTACCTCAGGAGGTACGCGTACTCAAACGCCACCGAGGATGACCTGTGGGGTAGTATTGAGGAGGTTAGTGGTAAGCCCGTGACAAGGGTCATGAAGGCCTGGGTTGATAAGCCAGGGCACCCGGTCATAATCCTTGAGGAGTCAGGCAAAGGCGTTACACTTAGGCAGTCAAGGTTCATACTCAATGGTAATACCGCAGATACCTGGCCCATACCCATTGTTTATAGGTTTAATGGTGCTGTGAATACCGTACTCATGGAGCACGATACGTTAATGCTCAGTGGGTCGTCGGCGTCCCTATTCCTAAATGTTAATGGTAGTGGTTATTACAGGGTTAGGTACACTGATTGGTCTAGGGCATTGAGCAATGCGTCCAATCATTTCGAGAGGTGGAGTGTGATAAATGATGCCTATGCCCACCTACTTCAGAGCTCCATTGACTTAAACGAGTACCTGGGCCTGGTTAGGTCTGTGAGTGACATAGTTAATTACCTATTGACGACTACCATAATTGCCCAATTAAGTACATTGTACTCAATAAAGCCCTCAGTTGTTAAGGACGTATTCAATGAGTATCTGAGGATACAGGGTAATTCCCTTGAGGGTGTTTCAGGTATGGATGATGTTAGGGAGTTGGTTCTCTCTCGCCGTGCGTTGATTGATGAGGGCTACGCAAGGTCCATAGTGGGCTTGATTAGGGATTACCAGGGCTTAAGCCCGGTTATGAAGCAAGCGGTCGTAAATGCCTACGCAGTGGTTGGTGATAAGCCATTCGAAATCCTTAGGGAACTCTATAGATCATTAACTACTGATGAGGATAGGACCAAGGTCCTTGCAGCCATGCTGAGCATTACCAATAGGGATGAGTATCAGAAATCCCTTGACTTCTTGGTATCGAGTGAGGTTAAGAGGCAGGACCTCCAATTCTTCACTGTTGGTTCTAGGAACCCGTACGTGCGTGACATAAACCTGAGGTGGTTAATGAATAATTATAAGCGTTTCATAGAGGCCTATGGAGATCCCGGCGTATTGTCCAGGATACTTACGTACTCAGTGCCTCTCATAGGTATAGGTCAGGAGGAGGAAATGAGGAAATTCCTAGGGGAATTGAATATATCGGGTATTGAGATGGGGGTTAAGGCAGGCCTTGAGCTTATGGATGTGTATTCGCGGTTGGTGCGTAGGATTTAAAATAGAATGGCGAAATAAGGTTATCCTTTAAACAAGCCCTTCGGTTAGTTATTACGTATGGCACCGCAGGAGTTCATAGACCTTCTTAAAAAGTTGAGTGAGGCCTTCGGGCCATCTGGTTTTGAAGACGAAGTTCGGGACCTAGTAATTAGGGAGTTGGGGCCATACGTTGATGACTTAATAACCGATAAATGGGGCAACGTAATTGGTATTCGCTATGGTAAGTCGAGGGATTTGAAGGCCATGGTTGCTGCTCATATGGACGAAATCGGTTTATTAATTGACAGTATTGATAAGAATGGTTTCCTGAGATTCAGGGCCATTGGTGGTTGGAACGAGGTGACCTTGGTTAGCCAGAGGGTTGTTATTAAGACCGTTGATGGTAGGAAGATTAAGGGAGTAATTGGAGGTAGGCCGCCCCACGTTACGCCACCCGGTAAGGAGAGGGAGGCCCCTGAGCTTAAGGACTTATTCATGGACGTTGGTGCCTCAAGTGATGAGGAGGTTAGGAGGCTAGGCGTTAGAGTTGGCTCTGTGGCTGTCCTTGATAGGGACTTTGAGGTCCTTAATGAGGGTGTTGTCACGGGTAAGGCGTTTGATGATAGGGTTGGCCTTGCCGTAATGCTTTGGGCCGCCAGGCAGTTAAGGGATAGCGAGGTTACTGTGTACTTCGTGGCTACGGTGCAGGAAGAGGTTGGCCTCAGGGGCGCCCAGATCGCGGCCGATAGGGTATATCCAGATTTTGCGATTGCCCTTGACACTACGATTGCTGCTGATGTTCCTGGTATTAACGAGCGTGAGTTCGTGACGAGGATTGGCAAGGGGCCTGCCATTAAGGTTATGGATGGTGGTAGGGGCAATGTCTTCCTCGCTCATCCAGCACTGACTAACTTCCTAGTATCAACTGCCGAGGAGTTGAAGATACCGTACCAACTGGAGGTATTGATTGGCGGTACAACTGATGCGTTGGGGATAGCCTTTAGGAGGGATGGCATACCGGCGACTACGATATCAATACCCACTAGGTATGTTCATAGCCCTGTGGAGTTATTGAACATTGACGACGCAATCAATGCAGCTAAACTACTCAGTGGGGCATTATCAAAGGCTGATGAAAAGTTCGTTCAAAGCCTTAGGGAGAACATTATTAAGGTTAAGTCAAGGTAAATAGGTTCAATGCCCCAGCAATTGATTAACGATGCTCACTGTATTATTTATCAACCCCTCAACTCTTTCCATGCTCAAGGCCTCACTATAAATCCTCAACTTAGGTTCGGTTCCACTACCCCTGATCAGTACCCAGGAATTGTCACCATAAACGACCTTAACACCATCAATTGTTATGGGTCTCGGGCTCGACCCCAATGAACTCAGTAACTTAAGTAAGGTCTCCTTATTGTCATTTACGAACTTCTTCGAATTCCTCATCTCAATATCGATTCTCTTGAAGTATGCCCTACCGTACTTACTCCTAACATCGCTTATCAAGTTAGTTAGACCTTTGTACTCTGAGGCCATGGCTATTATTAGGGATGCCGTGTATATACCATCCTTATCTGGTATATGCCATGAATAAACGAGTCCACCGCTCTCCTCACCGCCCATGTCAGCCTCGCCGCTCAGTATTGCCCTAGCCACGTACTTAACGCCCACCGGGACCTCAACAACCTTAAAACCGTACTTAGTAGCTATATTATCGAGTATGTGCGTCGTGGATACCGTCCTGACAATGCCGATCTTAATCATTGATGCCGAGGCCAGTCTCTCAACGACTATTGGTAGTATGTCATTGGCGCTTAGGTAGCCGTGAACCCTATCAACGAGAGCGATCCTATCGGAGTCACCGTCGTGTGATATCCCAATGTCATACTTGCCGGTCGTAACCTCCTGAATTAACTCGGGAATGTTCTGTGGTTCTGGATTTGGTTCCCTGCCTCCAAAGTTTGGGTCATAGTTATTGTGTATCTCTGTAACGTCCATGCCGAGCTTCCTCATGATCTCGCTTGTGTAGCCAATTGAGGTTGCATAGATTGGATCAATAATGACCTTAAACCTGTTCCTCGGTTTGAACATCCTTGTTACGCTTTCATATACGTAGTTTATGTACTCTGGGGCTGGGTCTACCGCGGGTATGGGTCTCAGTTCAAGGGTTTTAACGGACCTCGTAATATCACTATACTCATCGCTGTATAATTTCTCTATTTGGTCTGTGTCTTCTTCCTGGGCTGGTGAACCCCTATTTGTTATTACCTTAAATCCATTATAAGTTGGTGGGTTATGACTAGCCGTAATCTGAATAACCAAGTCAAAACCAAACTTATTGCCGTACCAAGCAGCTGTTGGGGTTGGAGTGGGTTTGCTAACCATGACGGTGTCCAGTCCGTGGTTTAATGCTACACCTGCCACTATTTGCGCGAATTCCTTGGACTTCCTCCTGGCATCAAAGCTAACGAATAACCTGCGTAATCCATACTTTCTTGACCAATAACGTATTGTGGATTCTGCAAGAACTGCAACCAGGAACTCCGTGAATTCCTCATCAATTACCCCGCGCACACCATCCGTGCCGAAGTGAAATGTGAGTCTACTGCTCATTGCCTTAATCCCAATAAGTCGACCTTTTATTACTTTATCTTTCCTAACCACCATTGAGAATCACGTGAATTGCACTTAACCACTCATTGATTATCCTAGGCATGCTAAAGGCCATAGCTCTTTTCCTGGCTTTGGTCCTCATATGATTATCATAACCGTGCATCCACAGCCTAATCGCCAAGTTAACAAAATCACTGGGATTGCTCACCAGCCACCCAGTCTCGTTGTTAATCACGGTCTCCCCAGGGCCTTGCCTATCATAGGTGAGGACCGGTGTTCCGCAGGCCATGGATTCAACAGGTACGTAACCAAAGGGTTCATGCATGAAGGGGAATACCGTGAATTTGGCATTTGCATATAGCCTAACCAACTCCTCATCACTGACCCTACCCCTATAATCAATGTTCCTATGCTTAATAAACCAGTGTGGTAACCAGGGAACCTTCGAACCAAAGGCCACCATCCTAATCCCAGCATCGGCCATGGCCCTAATAATATCAAACTGGGTCTCCTTACCCACATAGGTCAATACATAGTCCTGGGTGGGGTTAAGCACCGGCCTGAAGAGGTCTGTATCCACTGGAGGATTTATTATCCTCCATACCCTCGCGCCCCTCGAGATTACTGATTCCATGGAATACCTGGAATTTGCAATTACGTACTTAGAGAGCGAGAGGGCCCTATGATACGTGGAATCAGCCATGCGAATAAGGGGTAGCGCAAGGTAATAACCCAGCCTATAATGCGCGGGAAACCCACTACCTAAATCCCTTAGTAGGTCGCCAACATATCCCTGTGCGTAGAAGGCAGTTGACGGAATGGGTAGCTCAAAGGACAAGTTGATCAGTACGCAATCATCATTGTAATTAATCACACCCTTCATGCCATTGATCAACCATATCAAAAGATGCCTAGATTGACCGGAAAATAACGACTTAGCGCCAAGTACCTTTACCTTAATGCCCACGTACTCAAGGTCTTTCCTCACATCCTCATCTACGTACGGCGCAACCACATTGACATTGAATCCCAACCCAATGAGTGATTTACCAAGTAGGTAAGCAACACGGATGGGTCCCGTAATGCCATCAATACCATCAGTTATCAATGATATGCACGTCATGGTTATAGGTTAACCCCATTGTCCATATACATCCTCGCTAGCCTGAGGTAGGCCTGATAATTATTCCTAATGTACTCCCTATCCGCATCCGTGGCCTGCCTAACGACCTTAGCCGGCACGCCGACCACAATGCTGTTAGGTGGTACCTTGGTTCCCTGCGTAACGATGGCGCCAGCCCCCACGATACTTTCACTACCGATTACCGCACCGTTGAGCACGATGGCGCCCATGCCTATTATTACCTCGTCCTCCACGGTAGCACCGTGCACAATGGACCTATGTCCAATAGTAACGCCACGACCAATCCTTGCAGGGAATCCCACATCCGTGTGTATCACTGCGCCATCCTGAATATTCGAGTTATCACCAATCACGATACTATCCTCATCACCCCTTATGACCGCGTGGGGCCAGATACTCACGTTATCCCCAATAACCACGTCCCCAATTACGTAGGCCGTACTCGCTATGAAGACGTTCCTACCAATCCTCGGTACCTTATCCCCAACCCTCACGATTGGCATAGCCTAATCATTAAAATGCATTAATTTAAAGTATTAAGGCATGTATCATACTGGAAGTAGCAAAGTCAGTCCTTAGGTGTCCCAAGGTTCTGGTTATACTCACTTAATAACGAAAGAGTAAGGTAAGGGGTTATTCACGAAACACTAAGTCCTGCTAATAATAATCATTACCTTTAATGTCATGCATTATGAGGCTTATGACTAATACGCGGTGTTGTGTTTGCCGCCCTTGAGTTTTCGTTATTTTCAATCTTATGCTTAAGTTAATCCAGTATTAGGTTAGTAGTAGTTTATTAATTTAGTTGATAAATAATCTTATGGATGTTTCATGGCTCTTAATGGCTTGAGGATTTGCTGGGACATTAAAGTCAGGGACGAGAAGAGGTTAAGGTGTGACGAGGAAGTCGGCGATCCAAGAACTACCGAGGAAGTAATGAAATTAATAAACGAATTCCTTAATCGCGTTGAGAAGCACAAAGCTATTCTGCTCAGCAATTTAATAACACCATTTGACCACACTATTAGTGCACTAAATGAATGGCTAAGGAAGATTGAGACAAATATCGAAGCGAGTAATGATAGAAATGTTGCCGAGCTAAGGAAGACCATGTATGAGTTAAGTATGGGGATTAGAGAACTAGCACAACAAGTAAGAGAGGCATGGTTATCCAAGTACCGAAGTGAACTTGAAGAACTAATAGTTAAATTGATGAAGGGTGAAGTAACAGTTCTTATAAAAGGCGATGCATTAAATAAAAACAAAAGTTTCATTGTAAATTTACGCGCAAGACATCTTTCTGTCGCTATCGAGAGAGTCGCTGTATCGGGTAGTATAACAATAACGCTACGGCTAATCGGACGCAAAGGCATATACATAGTTGCACCTAGATTACTTAGCAATAATTTGTTAAAGCCAGCAGAGTACGGCTTACTTTTAACGGATGGTACGATCGATAAGGATGGCTATCCAAAAATGAACACTAACCATCTTTGGCAAATTATAGTTTTCTCGCTGGCTTACCCAGGTAAGGTCCGCCTGGCCATAGATAGTGTGAATCTCAACGATGGCGATGTAAAGGTTAAGTGGGAATTAAGGGCTATTAGTCATAAGGACAAGTTTAAAAGCAAGGCTAAGATCACCAAGAAAGTCCTCAAGCTTAACTATGACGAATTTTTAACGTTCTTATTATTCGCTGTTCTCGGGGATGGTAACATCTATATCAAGAGGAAAAAGAAGGTTATCGATATCACAATTGGCGGTTCAAAACACGAATTATGGAAAGGTATTATTGAGAGGATGGAAAGTCTTGGCTTCAAGAATTACGGTAGTAGAAATACTAAACGGTATGAGCTACGTAGCTCTAAGGCTGTTGCGCTTGCCAAGGAGTGGCTTAATGATACGTTGGTTAAAGTAATAGTTGAGTGCCTTAGTCAATTACCCGATGCGGATAAACTCAGGAACTTAATTACACTGGCTAGTATGAGGGTTAAGCCACACGGTAGGTCAATGATTGAGATTATTGATGACGTATGGATGAACATAAACGTGAGAGACGCCGGTTATGTGGAGCTTAGGGCTTGGCGTAGAAGGCTTGAGGATGCCAGGGCGATTCAGGAAGCCCTAAGAAGGGCTGGGTATGAAGCTAAGTTGAGGGAGGCTCGTGGAGGATTTGAAATCTATATAAATAAAGGTCAAGCAAAGAGGAGCCCAGAGCTCTTAATTAAAATCTGTGGTGCATTGAGAAAAATGTATGAGGATGCAATAAGTGAGAACAACGAAAGGAAGGCAGAAAAGATAGCAAGAGCGATAATAACTCTGAACTGCCCAGTACCCTGCTCAGGGTCCACGAGACTGAAAATCCTCCCTCTTTGAGTGTGTTTTCCATCTTGAACTTGCTCTGTCACGTAACGACTTGTTCTCCCTTAGGGATGAGAATACGGGTGTTGGTATTGCGGTATCAACAGATCCATCTACACCGCAGGGTACCGAGGGTATTAAGTTGAGGATTAAGAATGGTAGGATAATTGTTGGGCTTGGGTTTGGTGGTGAGGGTCAGGGTAATGAACACACGGTTGTTAAACTTGTATCCCAACTCCTTGATATACCAATGGAGTGGATTACGTACGAATACCTACCGAGCAATGAGAGCCCGGAGGCCTTTGGGCCGGGTGGTAGTCGTATGGCTGTATTCACGGCAGGTGCGGTGCTCGGTGCAGTTGAGGAGCTAAGAACAAGGCTATACAATAAGGCAGTTAATGTGCTCAGTAGCAGCATCACTTATGAGAAGGGGTACTTCCGTTCAAGTGATGGTAGGAGGATTAGTATTCTTGAGCTTGGTGATGAGGAGGTCACCTTCACATACACTGCTGAGGCGAAGATCGGTAGGTACATCGCATACCCATTTGCCTGTGACATTGCCGTTGTTAGGTATGAGGATGGTAGGTTTAGGCCTATAAAGCACGTGGTTTACCTGGACCCGGGTAATGTAGTAGATGAGGATCTCGTTAAGGAGCAGGTAATGGGTGGTACCGCGATAGGAATCTCACTGGCGCTTTATGAGGCTTATAGGTATGATGAAGATGGCAACCTACTAACGCTGAGCTTCGGTGATTATGGGTTGCCAAACTCCATGGATATGCCGGAGATTGAGGTCCACCTAGTCTCATCACCATCCCCAGTGACGCCAATGGGTGTTAAGGGGATTGGTGAGGTGCCTGTTGGTGTGGCCGCGGCTGCCGTGACCAGCGCCGTAGAGGATATACTAAGGAGGAGGGGTAGTAGGGTTAGGATTGATAAGGTGCCCATTGACCCAGTATTACTTGCACAAAGTATTTAAATTGAGTATTAATTAAGCCGTGGTATGTCCTCAACCGCGGTATTCGACATAAAGATTAAGTCTATACCACGGGATCCACGGAATACGTTAATCATGGCATGTCCTGAACCATCACTAGCCTCCATAGTGGCCATTGAGTACCTCGTGGAGACCCTCAAGATGGAAGAGATTGGTTCAATAAAGCCGAGGGGCCACATACCAATTGTCACGGTTATTAATGGTGCAGCAAAACTACCCTATAGGTTATTCTTTGATAGGGAGCACGCCATAGTGGTCATTAGACAGCACGTGCCGATCCCGCCAATGCTTTATGATCAGTTCGTTAATAAGATCCTGGATTGGGCTGAGGATAACTCCGTGGGTAGGGTTGTATGCCTAACATCGACATCACTACTCACCGAACAGGAGACCGACAACGTGTATTTTGTAAGTGAGGAAAGCCATACTGATGAATACAGACAAATGGGTTTAATGCCGCTTCAAGAGACCACAATAACCGGTATTGAGGCCGTGTTCCTCGACTCAGTACTATCCAGGAACATAAACGGCGTCCTGCTACTCGCCGAATCAAAGGTGCTAACAGCCATCAATAAACTAATCGAAAGTGGTAAAATATCGAGCCATAAGGATGTCCTGGCCATACTTAATCAAATGGTTGGCAGGTATGGGCCTGACGTTACAGCAGCCCTTAAGTTAATAAAAGCCCTAAGCAAGGTTGTTGGTTTTGAGATACCTGCCGATAAATTAGCCGAGCATGCAAATAAGTATGCATTCTTGGTGGATAAGAACCTTGAGATGTACATGAAGCCGCCAAAGGAAGAATTACCAGTATTTTATTAATTATAATCAAAACGTATTCACGCCCCGGTATTTCAAGAGTATTATAACCATTGCATATTCTATGGATCTACGGGTCCTAATGTTGATGTCCTTGCATCATACTTAAAGTTCCCCCTCCCTTTGTACCTAGAACACGCACTTCACGTAGCCTCCATCGATTAGTATCATTGAGCCATTTATGTATGCTGCCTTGTCGCTGGCTAGGAAGGCCACTAGGTAACCTATCTCCTCGGGCTTTCCATACCTGCCTGCCGGTATTTCCTTACTCCATGCCTTAATAACCTCATCAACACTAACGCTCCTCGCCCTGGCCTCCTCTTGAGCCAGTTGGGTTATTCTCTCTGTCATTATGTAGCCTTGCATTATCCCATTAGCCGTTATTCCATGTGGCCCGTACTCTACGGCGAGTGACTTAACTAGGCCGGCTAGGCTGAGCCTGACAGTGTTTGATAGGACAAGGTTTGGCACTGGTTGTCTAAGGGTTAGTGATGTTACGTATATTAACCTGCCCCAGCCCCTGCTAACCATGTTATTAATCACGCGCCTAGTGAGCCAGACAGCGCTGAGTAGGAGTAGTCTCGTTGCATATTCCCAATCATCCTCACTTAATTGGGAAAATGTGCCCGGTTTCGGTGGACCTGCATTGAAGACAAGTACGTCAATATTACCGAAGGTACTCATGGCTTCCTTAACGAGTTTGTCTATGTCGTCCCTGACCGTTAGGTCAGCCTTAACGGCCAGCACCTCAGCGCCACTTTCCTTAGTAATGATTTCCCTAGCCTTGGCTAGTTCATCATCACGCCTGGCACTGATAATGATCCTAGCGCCCTCCTGGGCAAACACCCTGGCTATCCCAAGCCCAATCCCCCTGCTGGATGCCGTCACAAGGGTGACCCTATTCCTCAGCCCTAGATCCATTATGAATGAGAGTGCTTGCGCTTATTTCAATGTGATCCCATCGTCATTAATCCAAGCATATAATACCAAGGTTTATATTTCAGTGGCTTCACGCATTTAAAACCAATGAGTTCTCTCGAAATTGACCTGAGGAATAGGGATAAGTACGAGAATGTAATAAGGGCTATTGATGAATATGGATTATCAATTAAGGAGTCAATATTTGAGAATTTACCGAGTGAATTAATGGTTACGTATCAAAGAATACGTGAAATATACGTTCAAGAGGTAACCAGGGACCGAGGTAGGGTTGATGTTGATTCGCTGATTCAATTATATATGAATGTGCCAAAGACCGAGGAACTCCTCCGATACCTACTACTGGCCACAGTATTATTCACTGGATTTCAAAACCTGAGGAATGAGTTGATATATAGGGTTATGATGAAGAATTACGAGGCAATAAGCAGGGTAATAACGAACCCCAGTTACTCATTGATAAGTGATATAAGCATAAAGCTATTGAGTGATTATGAGAATGAGAGGGCCAAGAGGGAGAGTATCCAAGACATTAACGAGGCAATGCACAGCTTTATTTATGGCTTGAGGAAGCTAACTAAGTCCTATGGAACAACATTGATCAAGTGGTTACCCAAGTTCAGGAACATAGAAGCATTCGAAAGAGCGCTACCCATATTCTATCCACCCAAGGTAAACGAGAGGAGGAGGAGGGCCATTAGGACATTCATTAGGTGGGTATCTCATGAGACCAACTTACCAATAGCCCTCGGCATACTAACCAGGGGTAACTATAGGCATTACACATTGATAGCTGATGTGTATAGTACAATGGTCACAATAAGGAGTGGCGCCTTCCTTGCACTAAACAATGATCACGCACTAAGGATAATAAACAAGATACTGCCCAATAAGGACAGTGGCTTGACAATAAAGGTTGATGAGGTTAAGGGCTTGGTTAGAGCAGTTGGTAAATTAAGCGGTGACCCAATAATCTACGAAAGAGGTGCATTCAGAATAGGGCATGAATACTGCTCAAGACTTAAATGCAGCGAGTGCCCCCTGAATAAGGTATGTATGAAGTTAACCTGGGTGAATATTAAATGAGCATAGACATACCGGAGGAGATAAGGAGGATTGTTGAGGAGATAACAATAAACAAGCTAAGCGACATCAAGGGAAAAACCGAGACACTGAGTTTCGTAGATTCAGTAATCGAGGAGCTCAGAAAAAGGGGCATCAACCTAAACGATGACCTGGAGGCAATGGTAAGGCCGTACATAGTTGACATACTGTGGACACTAAGAAAAAGAGGTACGGTGTCAATGGACGACGACCTACTACACTTCTCAGTAACAAAGCAGGGATCTTAACCAATACTAATAAATTAATTACCGACTAGTCAATAATGCCCCCTGCATGCACTCACGCAGCGGGCCCACCTGGGCATTGGGCCCGGGTGGGTCATAATTTATTCAACCCCACATTAACTGCGCCATCAATGTCTATTATTACATAGTAACCATTGATTAGCGGACCTGGATTAACAATAATGGTATTACCCAATTTATCGACGCCACGGAATTCATGAACGTGGACGCGCAATATGGCTAACGGCTTAACTCTCTCAATTAACCTATGTACTGGTCTACTATCAATATGTACCCCATTCCATGCCTTATCAACGTTAGTTCCACAAGGCGGATAATGTGACGCAAGTACTAGCCTGGGCCCCAAGTCCTTAATGGGCACTTGCATTGATTAACCGGCTAAGTAAAGTGAGACAATGGTTATTACACGACCATTAATCAAAAATTGCTGGGTCATTGACCTAGTGTCATAGGGATCCGCATTACCCATGACTGCGTATACAGGTTTACCGTAATTATCCAATTAAGTATTTCTGGGTTCTCAAAATCACCACTAACGATTATTATGCTAATTCTCTTTGCGATATTTCCTATTGAGTTTATATAATACCTATCACCATGTACAACGGATATATGTAGTATCTTGATGTTCATTAATATTTACTGAGTTAATAGAATCTAAATTAAGTTTATCTGCTGGGTATTGCTTAAAAATGATCATAGTGCATTGATTATTATGACGACGGAGGCAAGTAAAAATATACATACCTGGCGTAAGGTTGTTGCTGGCATACTCTTCATAATACCATGGATATACTACACATTACTACCGTTATATAATACAGTCCAGCCAGAACTTGGTGGCGTGCCATACTTCTACTGGTCCCAAACACTATGGCTCCTAATATCCTCAATACTCTTCGTAATAGGCGTAATCCTACTCTACCCAAGTAAGAGGTGAGGGAGCATGGCAAGCTCATTGATAGGCCCATTGGGTTGGGGCATATTCCTCGGCTTTTTCGTAATATTCATATTCCTTGGTTTCTACGGCGCCAGGTGGCGCAGGGGCGACCTCAATCAATTACATGAGTGGGCCTTGGCTGGTCGTAGGTTAGGTACATTCCTTGCATGGTTCCTCGTCGGTGCTGATCTTTACACAGCCTATACATTTGTCGCAGTACCATCTGGTGTATTCGCCAGTGGCGCCCTCTATTTCTATGCAGTTCCCTATGTAGCCACCGTATTTGCCCTGGCCGCTGTTACAATGCCGGCGCTTTGGAGATGGAGTAGGTTGAGGAATTACGTCACCGCCGCTGATTTTGTTCAGGAAAGGTTCAATAGTAAGTTGCTTGCTGGTTTCGTTGCAGCCACGGGTATTGTTGCCGAATTCCCATACATTGCATTGCAGATAGTTGGCATGCAAGCTGTACTGACAGTAATGCTCCTTGGCGTTGTTAAGAACGTTAAGCTGGTCAGCGACATAGCGCTAACTATATCTTTCATAATACTGGCGGCTTTCGTATACACTAGTGGGCTCAGAGGCGCCACACTGACGGCTGTTTTTAAGGATGCCCTAATTTTCCTAGGTGTAATCGCAATATTGGTCGCCGTCCCATTCGCGATACATGGTGGCTTCTCGGCAGCCTTTAATGCAGCCACGCTTAAGGCGTTACCAACGGGCGTCTCCACATTGAAGGATCCATACTTCATAACATACACGACACTTTGGATCGGTAGTAGCCTAGCCCTATACCTATACCCTCATTCCGTTAATGGTGCGTTGAGTGCTGAGAGTGATAAGAAGCTTGCCATGAGCACAGCCCTACTGCCCATATATGGCATTGCCCTGGCGCTGCTCGCAATGTATGGTATATTGATATACGGTAGTCCAGAGGCCATGAAGATACTGAGCCTATTCCCGGCGTCAGCCAGGGGTAGTTTGGTGATACCGACACTGGCAGTAACCACATTACCCGAGTGGTTAGCCGCCCTAGCCCTACTTGGCGTTTTCGTTGGTGGTCTCGTGCCTGCCGCGATCATGGCAATGGCCCAGGCGAATTTACTAATTAGGAATGTCGTTAAGCCAATATACCCAAGGATAACACCGCAGGGAGAGACTAGGGCCGCCAAGTGGTCCTCTGTAATATTCAAGTTCCTAGCGTTGGGTTTCGTATTTATTGTCCCAGCGACCTACGCAATATGGCTTCAGTTACTTGGTGGCATAATAATTACGCAAACCCTGCCTGCGGTGTTCCTGGGCCTTGTTACGAATAAGTTTGATAAGTACTCATTAATGACTGGTTGGGCTGTTGGTTTGGGGCTAGGTATCTACCTATTCATAACTCCGCATAAACCCTCTGCAATGTCACCGCTTTACCCAATAGCCGGCCACCTCGTGTTCATAGCCATCATAGCACTTGCCGTAAACCTACTTATAGTGCTTGTTGGTACTGGCATAGCCATGGCTGTTAAACGAGGCATGTCCTAATGCAGTAGAGATGAGAAATGTTTATTTACTCAAAATCACAATCATCATTCCGTGGTTTTGGTAAGAGTTATTGAGAAGTCGGACCTATACCTTAAGGCTATTGTGGACGGCATCACACCGCCCCTCATTAATGCACTGCGCAGGGTACTTATTTCTGACGTTCCTGTACTTGCCATAGATGACGTCATAATCCTGGACAATACCTCCGTCCTTTACGATGAAGTTCTAGCCCATAGGCTCTCCATGATACCAATAAGGACAGACCTAAGGAAACTACCGAAGATTGAGGAATGCGAGCAGGAACTCGTTGATCCAAGCCTGTGCCAGGTCAGGTTTGAACTTAATGTGGAGGCTAAGGAACCAACGGTTGTTTATAGCAGGGACCTGAAGTCTGATGATCCCAGCGCCAGGCCTGTTTATGAGGATATGCCCATTGTCAAGTTAGTACCCGGTCAAAAGGTTGTTCTTGAGGCTTATGCCAGGCTTGGTAGAGCCAGGAACAGTGTTAAGTGGCAGGCTGGCTTGGCGGCTTATTACTATTACCCAAGGGTGAATGTTGTTGATAAAGCTACTGATAAATGCCGCGTATGTATGGATGTGTGCAATGGCGCACTTGAGATCAAAGACGATGGATCAATAGTTATTAACGACGTACTCAAGTGCACCTTCAATAAGTGGAAGGCCTGTGAACAAATATGCCCAGCGCTGAGGGTTGGTTGGGATGAGAATAAGTACGTGTTTTGGGCAGAGAGTTTCGGCAACATACCAATTGAGGACATGGTCAGGGAAGGCTTCAGGATACTTAAGGGTAAGTTCCAGGAGTTTGTGAGCGAGCTGGAGCTTGAGTTATCAAGAGGGCAAGCGCCCAGCGGTGGGTTACCCACTGAGGAAGAGGAGACCACCCAAGCAACGGGGGAGGAACTCGGTACCACTGAGGAGGGTTTCATCGAGGAGTAGGTTGTGTATTCACCACATACGGTTGCGAATTATTTAAAAAGGGTTGTGTAATCGTTATCAGGCATGCCGCCAAACCCCACAGGTCCTACGAACATGGAGCTTCGTATGCTGGTAAGATTCCTTAGACGTGCGGCTAATGAGTATAAGGCAGGCATTTGGGATTACGTGGCCGACCTCCTTGAGAAGCCCACTAGGCGTAGGGTTGAGGTTAATGTCAGCAAGATAAATAGGTTTGCTAATGATGGTGATGTGGTCGTCGTACCAGGCAAGGTGCTTGGTTACGGCGTATTGAACAAGAAGGTAACAATTGCTGCATGGTCGTTCTCCAGGGGCGCCCTTGACGCCATTAAGAAGGCTGGTGCCGAGGCAATAACAATACCTGACCTGGTCAGGAAAAATAGCAGGGGTAGTAATGTTAAGATTATTATCTAGGGTGATGATCAATGTGTAGTAAGGTGATAATGGTAGACAGGAATCCTCCTCAGTTGAATGAGGTTGTTGTTGATGCCGCGAATCACGTTGTTGGTAGGCTCGCGTCAATAGTGGCCAAGTGGGCGCTTGAGGGTAGGAGGGTGGTCATTGTTAATGCCGAGAAGGCGGTGGTTACTGGGGACTTCAACATGGTGCTTAATTGGTATAAGACGAGGATAAGCGAGTGGTTAACGCACTATAACCCTGAGAAGGTTGGTCCTAAGATACCCAGGAAACCCGATAGAATATTAAGGAGGGTCATCAGAGGAATGCTGCCCAGGAAGGAGACCAGGGGCAAACAAGCCTACAAGAGGATTAGGGTCTTCATGGGTGTTCCTCCACAGTACATTAACGTGGACAAGGTCATTATAAGAGGCGCATTACTATCCATCAAGCCCGGTGCCAAGTATGCAACACTTGAGGAGCTTTGGAGCCACATAGAGCCCAAGCAGTATGAGGCTTGGAGAAAGGCGAGGGAGGCTTGGGAGACTAAAATGGCGAAGCTTAAAAAGGCTGAGGGTGAGGGTAAGGGTGGTAGCGCATGAGTGAGCAGGGAAGTGTGTCTTCGGCATTACCCAGGTCTGTGCCCAATGTGACCGTCCAGGAGGTAGCTGGAGCTAGGGTAGTGATTGCTGTTGGTAAGAAGAAGACGGCTATTGCCAAGGCAATTGTTAGGCCTGGTATTGGTAGGGTTAGGGTTAATGGTGTTCCCGTTGAGATTTGGCCCATTGAGATGGCCAGGATCAGGATGATGGAACCACTGTTACTCGCAGGTAAAGAGTTAATGGGCAAGGTGGATATTGATGTAACCGTTAGGGGCGGTGGCTTCATGGGGCAAGCCACGGCAGTTAGGATAGCAATTGCCAGAGGGCTTGTTGAGTATTTCCAGAATCCCAAGTTGCTTGAACTATACATGGTTTATGATTCATCGATGATTAAGGGAGATCCAAGGAGAACAGAACCAAAGAAGCCTGGACTTAAGCATGCCAGGAGCAAGAAGCAAAAGGCGTATAGATGAACTTCGTAATGATTCTTCCTCAATACAGCACAAAAATAATTTAAAGGGGCTCTTTATTACGTTATCTTAATGATTGTACCCATTAGGTGTTGGACTTGCGGAAGGCCGCTTGGTCATCTTTGGGAGCCATTTAGGCGGAGGGTTCTTAGTGGTGAGAACCCTGAGAAGGTGCTTAATGATCTAGGTGTCACGCGTTATTGTTGCAGGAGGACTTTATTGTCGCATATTGAGTTGATTGATAGGGTTCTTGAGTATTCAGGTATTGAGAGCGAATAGGAATCACTTTATTCTATATAAGGTCAATGTTACTACTTTTAACACTCTTAGATGGTGTTAAGATTTAAATATAGGCTTTCTCGGCACGTCATTAATGGAGAGACCCCAACAACCAATGAAAACGTTGCAGAAACTCGTTGGTAAGCACGTAACTGTCAGACTAAAGAATAATAAGGTGTTGAGGGGAGTCCTTGTTAATTACGATGACTGTATGAACTTAATAATTGATGAGGGTGAGGAGCTTGATCAGAAGGGTGAGAACGTGGTTGTTAAATACGGCAGATTAGTAATTAGGGGTACCCAGGTATTATATATAACCTCTGAAGAGACGATGGGGTGATGGGCATGGCGAAGACAATAACAGTAAACACGATAGAAAGGGCCCCAGTCTCAGGGTTAAATGTTGAGTTAGTGGAAAGGAAGGGCCTTGGACACCCGGACTATATTGCTGACTCTGCATCGGAGGTTGTAAGCAGGGCCTTGTCCAGCTATTACCTTGAGAAGTACGGCGTAATACTTCATCACAATGTTGATAAGGTTCTCATAGTTGGTGGTCAGGCCAATCCACGGTTTGGCGGCGGTGATGTAATTCAGCCAATATACATACTCGTTGCCGGTAGAGTAACTACTGAGGTTAGGACGGCTACTGGTGTTGAAAAGGTACCTATCGGTACAATAATAATATCATCAATTAAGGATTGGATAAGGAACAACTTTAGGTTCCTTGATGCTGATAAGCACGTGGTTATTGATTATAGGGTTGGCATGGGCTCGACTGACTTAGTGGGTGTTTATGAGCTTGGTGTTAAGGCTACAAAGGTCCCGTTGGCTAACGATACCTCAATCGGCGTAGGCTTTGCGCCTTTAACGGACACCGAGAGACTTGTGCTTGAGACGGAGAGGTTACTCAACTCCAGGGAGTTTAAGGCCAAGCTTCCTGAGGTTGGTGAGGATGTTAAGGTCATGGGACTTAGGATCGGTAAGGAGGTTAAGTTAACGATAGCCGCTGCATTAATATCATCGCTTATTAAGGATAAGGATCACTATCTCAATGTTAAGGATGAGATTAGGAATAGGGTTCTCGATCTAGCCACTAAGATATCGCCTAGTTTGAATGTTAATGTGACGGTGAATGCGGCAGACAAGCCAGAGCATGGGATATTCTACCTAACTGTTACCGGTACTTCTGCGGAGCATGGCGATGATGGAGCCACAGGACGTGGTAACAGGGCTAATGGCTTAATAACACCCATGAGGCCTATGACCATGGAGGCAACAGCGGGTAAGAACCCTGTTAGCCACATTGGTAAGCTCTATAATGTACTTGCCAACAAAATTGCTGAAAGGATCTATGGCGAGGTTAAGGGATTGAAGGAAGTCTACGTTTACCTACTAAGCCAAATCGGTAAACCAATAAACGAGCCCTTAGTGGCCAATGTGGACATATTGACTGAAAATGGCGTGGTACTTAGCGGTGAGATTAGGAATGAGATTGAGGGCATAGTTAATGAGGAACTTGAGAACATAACAGCAATAACGGACCTAGTGGTTAAGAACAAGGTGTCATTATTCTAATGCGCCGCTCCTTAAACGCCTGTATTCATTAATTATTTTTCTTAAATGATCCTCATCAACGGCATTGAGAAGTTCCTTGCTAAGCACCTCAGTTGTCCTGTTAATGATTAAGCCATCGATGAACGCAATGGTACTTAACTGGCCCTTATACACCATGTTCAACGGAATAACCCTTAATCCCCTCTTCCATATCGGTCTCAATGTGTTCCTATCGTTAACGTCTATTAAAACCACGAGGTTAATACCAGTACTTATTATGTTTTCAATACCTATGTTCATTAACTCGCCAATGGTCATCACAAGTACGGAATTACGCATTCGAGCCACCAAATCCAGGTCCAGATTCTCGGAAAATCGTATTAATACATACCTATTGCCCTTAAGGTACTCCAGGAAGCCACTAATGAGCTCATTCATGTTATCCTCAAGCTCCTTGATCCTAAGCCTACTCTTCTCAATATCACCCTCAAGAATACCAATCCTGGCATATAACGACTTGATCACTTGGTCCCTCCTGACCTCAAGATCATAATTATTAATCAGTTCCTCAACCCTCTCCCTCTCCTCGTTATATAACTTATTAAGTCTCTCAATTTCGGCGTTTAAAGTCCTTATTACCCCCTCATATTCATCGCGCAACTTATCGCACTCGCACTCACACCTTTCTTGCCTCATTATCCTAATCTCCTGTTGAGGTTGAACATCAATCCTCCTACTAACCTCATCAATCGCCTGCTTTATCGACATACCCTTTATTACGAGCGCCTTTGCATCATCAGCAGCCCTCACGTAGGCTCTTCTAATTTCCTCCTCAACTCTATCTAGCTTAGGTCTCAATTGCATGAATGATTTATATGCAGCGGCCAATGCATCCCTCATATGTGGATCCTTAACATTAACCCCCTGCTCCTGGGATACCTTAATGGCTATTTCGCTCTTCTCCGCAATACTTAGGTCCTTATCTGGGTAATAAATTGCAGCACCAACCATGGCTGCGAGCTTCTTGGCATAATCAGAGGGCTTGGCCGTGTCCACTGCAATTAGGACAGGCGTACCGTATTGATAAACAATCCTAAGTACGTGCCTCCTGCTAAGGTTCTTACCACTATGAAGAGCCAACACATTCCCGCTTAGGTCAAGCACGGCAACGCCGGTCACAATACCAGGGTCTATACCAACGATCAGTTTCCGATCTCTAGCGGCATTAATGTTCTCTATGCCCTCGCTCTCGGCTAAGCCAACGAACTTTATGGCATCGGTAGGTACCGACTCCACGATTACCTTAACATCCATACTTCTACGGGGCTTAACAACGGATCTAACAATGCTTCTATCTGCATATACAATAAATACCACGGATCTTAAGCCCTCGCTCTCTGAGGCTATGAACATGTCGTAGTCAATACCATTACCTTCAAGTCTCTCCTTGATCTCCTTAGCCAAGTACCTAATCCTATGTGCAATGTTTCTCTCGAACCTATTCCTGCTCATACCGCCAGGTGTTGTTGATATTACTGCCTTGACTATGATCTTTGTTTCAGGCTCATAAACCTTAACAATGGAGCCAATGCCCATTGCGCAGAGCCTTGCCAGGAATTCCGCCGTGTTATCAGGATCAAGCTTAACCACGTTCAACCCAAAATACTTATTAACAAGGGACTCCATGGTTTCATCAGACTCCGGACTAACCTTAGTTACCTGAATTAAGTGGACATTAAATGGTAACCTGCCCAGTCTCTTAATTACAGCAGGGCTCAGTTCCATTATTTCACCAATGTTATCAATGGCTATGGCCTTCGGTCTCACCTTCTTAACGATCTTAATTAAATCCTGTGGGTCAATGATTCCCCTATCGGTTACCTCACCGTTAGTAAGTATTGCATATGAGAATCTCCTGCCGTTTATGTCAATCCCAATTATGGGTCCCGAGCTCAATTCCTCAATAAGCATAGTAATTACTTATTAATATTGGTAACTACCGCAGCCCTTAAATTTATTTACTCTGTAATACCTACGTATCCTCAAACTCCTCTTCCTTCTCGGAACCCATGAGTTCATTTAAACCCTCGCTACCAAGCAATTCCTCAAGGGCCTCTTCAATATCCTCCTCCCTAACCTCCACGTTGCCAACCACGTAATTATAAACCTCACCAGCATCAACATCAAGTCTGAACCTCTTCATGAAGTACTTAGTCACGTTGGTAATGTCTCTACGTAACATGTCCAGGGCACCAGGTGCATTCCTAGGAACCCACTGAGGCCAATCAATGATGTAAGGTTCGCCATTATCCAAGTCGATCATTATGTTGAACTCACTGAGATCACCATGTACAATACCAACCTCAGTAAACAGCCTCTTTACGTCTTCAATAATACTCCAGTAGGTATCTTCGGTTTCCTCCATGTTTTCGAACTCCGATAACTGTGCACCGTTTATATAAGACATGACTACGGTATGCCTATTAACAGTTATTGGCCTAGGCACGTTAATTCCGGCATTGTATGCAAGGACCAAGGCCTTATACTCAGTGTGTGCCGAGAGCCTGGATTCATAGAGCCAGGTTATGTGCCTCCTATTCCCAATCCAAACCCTAAACCTCCTAATCTGCCTAAAGCTCGTCCTGCCAAGCCTATGGAACTTAAGCACGACCTTACCATCACCGACAGCATCACCTGCATATACGTCAGACTCCTTACCAACACCAATGGGTGTTGGACTAACCCTCTCGATAATCCCTCTCTTAGCCAGTGTATGCAGTGCAAGTATGTCATAGCCTGTAAAGGTTAGCCTATAACCAGTGTAATTACCCCTGTACCTAATCACCATCCCAAGGGCATTGAGCTTCCTTAGAGACCTACTGACCAACTCCTCAGACCTTTTGCTCCAATCAGCAATTACATCAAGAGGAACAAACTCGAACTTCCTATGACCAATCTCAATGACCCTAAGTACCCTTAGGTCAAGAGGCTCCAGTTGATCATAGGCATAAATAATACCCTTAATACTCAACTAACCACCACAATTATGCACCACAATACACCTAATTTAAATCAAACTAAGTTAATTCTCTGGGAAAAATATATTAAATAGTATCAAAATATGTTCACGTGTTTAGTAGCACGCCGAGGCAATTAACCCTTAGGCAAAGCCTACTTGCTGCCATCAGTACAATGCTTGTCTGGGGCCTCGAGTACTACGACATAATACTCTTCGCATCGCTAGCACCAATACTGGAGGCGTACTTCTTTCCATCAAAAATCGCCATAATAGGCGCAATAGAGACCTGGGGTGCCTTTGCAACTACGTATTTCGTCAGGCCCGTGGGTGCGATAATATTTGGGTGGATTGGTGATGTACGTGGTAGAAGGTTAGCCACAATATTAGACGCGGCACTCGTTGGATTGGCAACACTTCTCATAGGATTGTTACCAACGTACGGTACCGCCGGAGTGTTAGCACCAATTCTATTGTACTTAATGAGGACCCTCCAGGGCATTGGGCTTGGTGGTGAGGCCGGTGGTGGTGCAACCTGGGCCCTTGAACTAACGCCTAGGAATACCAGGCCCTACATAAATGGTGTCATGTACTCGGGGCTTTCCTGGGCCGTGTTCCTAACGTCATTCGTGACCCTAAGTGTAAAGTCAGCAATGCCGCAAACCTTTAGTGTCTATGGCTGGAGAATACTCTTCATAACCGGAGCTGTACCGGCCTTGATAGCACTGGTAATTAGGCTTTGGGGTTCGGAATCGCCTGAGTGGATTGAGCAAGTTAAATCTAAGGGTGTTGCTAAGGTACCGCTTGGCGTTGTTTTATCTCGCTATTGGGTGCCTTTCATAGCGTTGATACTGATTAACTTGGGATTAACGATTTATTACTACGGTGGATCAGGCTATTGGGCTTACGTAATGCCGAAGTTAGTCGCGCCAAAACTCCAGGTATCAATTAATAGGGCATATACATGGGCCCTAGTGCTCGGTATGTATGGCGGTATTGGTGCAGTAATCGGTGAAGTGCTCAGCGGATTCCTAGTGAGGTCAGTGGGCATTAGGGGTTCCTTCATTGTGCCATCAATGCTCCTACTGGTGACAAGTCCGTTCATTGTATACCTGGCATTTACATTGAACCCGTTGTCAAAGTACACGAGCTTATTAATGGGTATTCTATTTGGCCTAACCGCTGCACCACAGACTTTGTACTTCGCGTCAATATTCCCAACAGAGGTTAGGTGGAGTGCCGTGGCCTTTGGATGGAACTTAAACGCATCAATAGGTCCATTAACCACAATGGCTGTGATACTACTCCTAGAACTAGCGCCAAGTAATCCCATGGTGCTTGCAATATATGGCTCAGTAATAATGATCATTGGCGCATTATTAGTGGTTTTAGGATCACTAATAAGAACTAGGGAGTATTAGTGCCACTATTCCTAATACTCCTTAAATAATGTTCAAAGGCCACAAGGGCTAGGTATTGTTCATTAGTTATCGAAACCTCATCATTATACCTACTAACGACCTCAATGGCATCATTGGCGTTCAACCCCCTCCTATACATTAGGTATGCCGCTATTACCGTGGGCGACCTGCCAATACCTGCATGACAGTGAACAAGTACTGGTTTACCGTTCATTATGTTCCTGTCAATCCAAGTGGATATACTGTAAAGGGTTTCCTCGGTTGGGGCGTAGCCGTCTCTTGTGGGTATATGAAGGTAATCCATGCCAAGTCTCCTTAGTGTGTTTATGTAATCGTGAAATTCCCACCCTTCCATTGCGAATTCCCACTCCTCAACGAGTACTACAATAGCCCTTATACCCATCTTATGCCACATAGCTACGGTATCCTCATCATATGGCATTGATGAACCAGCCAATGCGCCCTCCACAACCCAATAGGGGAACTTAACCATTGGGCCCAGACCTATCCGGTGGAATTTAATGCTTATCTTTGGTTACTTGATTTGTTTCAGTATTTCATATTGTTTATGTATATATTTAACTGAATATTATTAAATAATCGATAACAACACAATTATATACTACCCCTAATAAAGTAATTCTATGACAGTTTTCAGGATACTGAGGATTGACCTATCAAGGGAGCAATTCACCGAGGAGATCATTAAGGAGGATCTACTAAAGAGATTCCTTGGTGGCAGGGGATTAGGGGCATACATGGCTCTCAAGGAAATACCAAGGGGCATCGACCCACTAAGCCCAAGTAATAGGCTATACATATTCTCAGGGCCACTGAGTGGCATAGCCACAATTTCCTCAAGCAGGGTAAACGTAACCACCAGGTCACCATTAACCGGCGTCTACACCCATGCAAATGCCGGCGGTAACTTCTCATATTGGCTCAGGAAATCAGGATATGATGGCTTAATAATTGAGGGTAAGGCCGAGGAACCAGTATACCTAGTCATTAAGGATGGAGAAGCAATGCTAAAGCCCGCCAAGCACATCTGGGGCAAGTGGACAGGGGCATCTACTAAGATAATACTTGAGGAGAATGGGTTTCCACCAGACGAGACTAAGGCAGGCGTTGCAGTGATAGGACCGGCAGGTGAAAACCTAGTTAAGTTCGCGGGCATTAGGATGAGTGATTACGAGAGGTTCGCGGGAAGGGGCGGCGTTGGCGCCGTAATGGGTAGTAAATTACTCAAGGGCATATTGGTCTGGGGAACAAGGGACTTAAGCAAGGAACTCATTGATAAAGCTAGGTTCATGAAGGTTAATACCGATATCGTTAAGAGGATAGCTACCCATGATACGACCAAGGTACTTCATAAGTATGGCACAAACGTGCTAATGAACATCGTGCAATCAATAGGTGCCCTACCACATTACAACTTTGGTGGTACTGGGAAGCTTAAGGACGTAACTCCGGTTAGCGAGGAGTATATAAAGGATCACTACCCAACGGAGACCCACGGTTGCTACAACTGCCCAATAGCTTGTACGCAGATGCCCACGGTTAAGTCAGGGCCATTCAAGTTCACTGTTACGGAGAAGTACGTCAAGCAGGAGTATGAGAATACCTGGGCTCTCGGTCCTAATATCGGCTTAACTGACCCAGAGGCAGATATGAAGTTTCAGAAGCTGGCCAATGAGCTTGGCCTTGACACAATAACCCTAGGGAATACCCTTTCAATGGCCGTGGAGTTAGCCAAAAACGGCAAACTGAACCTAGACATTGACTGGGGTGATGCAGGTTCCCTCGAGTACTTAATACACAAGATTGCCTACAGGGATGGCATAGGTGATGATTTAGCCGAGGGCGATTACAGGCTTGCAGTTAAGTATGGTATGCCACAATTATTCACTGGTTCAAGGGGGCAGGGATTACCTGCCTACGACCCAAGGGCACTCAAGGGGTTCGCATTGGCCTACTACACGGCCAATAGGGGTGGTGACCACCTGGAGGCCTACACGCCAACATGGGAAATATTCGGTGTTCCCGAAAAGGTTGATCCGTTCTGCGAGACACAGGAATGCATTGAGAAACAAGCCAGGATTGTTAAGTGGAACCAAGAGATATTCGCCGTAGTCGACTCAACGGTATTCTGCAAATTCGAGAACCTAATGCCCAACATAGACACCGAGAAGGACTTCGCGGACCTATACAACGCAGCCTTCGGATGGGACCTAACATCGCAGGACGTACTCACGATTGGCGAGAGGATATTCAATGTGGAGAGGCTTCACTGGGTTAGGGAGGGTAAATGGGTTAAGGATGAGTTACCGCCTAGGATGAGGGAACCAATACCAGATGGTCCAGCCAAGGGCCACACTGCATCTAAGATGTTTGATGAGGGTATAAAGACGTATTACAAGTTAAGGGGTTGGATTGATGGTAAGCCAACCAAGGATGCACTAAAGAGACTTGGCCTTGAGGAATTTGACTACCTACTCTGAAAATTTAACATTAAAAATAGAATTAAAATTGCTGCTACTTACTTAGTTCATTCCTGATCTTCACAGCTTCCCTAAGCACTAGATCCTTTATTTCCTCACCATCGGCCTTACCATCGGCTAAAACCTCAATTATGGCTTGGTAAAGGCTCGTGCTCTGCCAGGTCTCGCCAACCTTAACTTTAATGTTCCTGATCCTGCCGTCCCTTAGGGAATCCTTTAGTCTCTCCTCGAATATCCATGGATCAATACTCGAGGGTAAATCAATCCTGGCCCTAACGCGTTTAAACGGTGACATGTTCCTGTGTATTATAAGGGCATCGAGCATCACGTAATTAGGCACGGTATAGACCCAACCGCCATCACTAATAACCTCAGTGAACATGAGGGATATGTTCCTAATAACGCCGGTAAAACCATTTGGCAATCCCTCGTGTGGGTACATGGCCCTTATTATGCCGTATCTCCAGTTGACAATCGTAACCCTATCACCGGGTTTGTACCTGTTAGTTATTATAATGACGATACCTGCAATGACATTCGATAGGGTTTGTTGCGCGGCGAGGCCCAGTATAATACCGACCGCAGTACCTGAGAATGCTGCTACTGATAATCCGAACTTCTCGAATGTTACTGCCAACGCTATTAATACGGCTACAATAACCACAGTATCTAGGATGAACTTAAGCACCGTGCCCCTAACATTATCATACTTACTAATGTAATCACCAATCCTCCTTCCAGTATCCCAAACAAGTATTGTGCCAATAAATACAATAATAACGGACCTAACAACACTATCATAAGTCAATAAAGTATTCCTCCAACTACTCGGTAGTAGGTAATTAATTACACTTATGTATAGAACGTAAATCAAAACACCAATTATCGCAAGAAAGATCCACTCAAGGAGAAGCCTAACGACCAACCTACCAATCCTAATCCCACTACCCTCCATACCACTAATGCGATGAATAAAAATAAAGATAAAAGTTTCTCATTCTGAAAAGGGAAAGCACGGACTACATGTAAATAGCTTATGTACCAACGCCATTATCCTGACCTCACAAAAATAGGCAGGGCGTTGCAGGGATTCACGGATTATGAGACGCAAAAATACACAGAAGTACTTGGAAAATATACTTCATAATAAGGATAAATTGAGAAAAAAGAAGGGTCTTAATAAAGACCGTAATTCACGGAGTTAATAAACTGAATATTTAGGAGCATTTTCTATTGAGAATTAAAGGTTTGGTGGGCCCGCCGGGACTTGAACCTTATCCCAGGCCTTACCCAGCCAAGCCAGGCAGGGCCTGACGGGACCTCCCGCTCGTAAGGCTTCTGCGGACTTGTGCCCTGGACATCCTAACCAGGCTAGACTACGGGCCCGGCATGGTTGTTCCTCACTAATTTAAAAGTATTTTTCTTCGGTTTTAATATGATTGGGTTGTTTCCCCTGCTAAGGACTGCGGTTAATTAAGCGAATGCGAATATCTTAATTACCAATGAAGTGAGTAGCGAATGAATAGTTAAGGACTTGGGATTATTCAAGTAATTTGATGCTTACATAAACATAGGCATCTTTTTAAATTATTCATATGATAAGCCAGCATTGGCCAGTATTTCTGGGTGCTTCTTCCAGTAATATATTGCCAATATAACGCCTATTATAAGCCATGCAAAGCTGAATAACACTGCCACATTGTATGGGTATGACGGCAATGGGTATACACTGTAGAAGAAGACTATGGCCCCCAGAATTGAGGCAACCGTGGGCACTAGACCATGCTTAAGCCATTCCCTCCCCAGTATTCTCTGTTTGTAGGAGTAGATCGTTAGTGCTGAATTGGCGACTATATGCACAGCTATTATCCCAAGTCCTGCAAAGGTTAATAACCAAACACCGGCGTTTGTAGGGCCCATTATTAAGCCTGTAATTATATTAATGATTAGTATTATCGTTGCAAACCATAGTAGTGACTTATATGGTGTTTTATGCTTTGGATGGACTTGGTCCATACTCAATTTCTTGAACCAGAGGCCGTCCCTAGCAGAGCTAAACCAAATCCTACCCACTGCATTATACTTAGCGGTCATGTAAGAGAAGTAGCTATTTATCGTGAAGGCAACAAGCAAGGCCCAACCAGCCAGTCCAAGGTACTTATAGTAAACTGTCAGGCCAGGGTCTGGTGATGTTGCGTACGTGCTCATTTGACTAACGCCCCAACCAACCGTTAATGCATAGGACGGTATAATGAGGGCCAGTCCCGACAGTATCCATGCAGTAACCAGAGCCCACCTAATGATCCTTCTCGGATCCTTAACCTCCTCAGAAACTGTTGTTGCTGTACCCAAGCCCGTGAAGTCTAGGATTGAGAATATTGCACCAAAGAATACCGGCGCCCAAGCCCATTTAACTGGTGCGGGTGTCCAGACAATTAGGGTGTTTCTCGGACCAAGCATTGCAATTATTATTACCGCACTTATAAATAGAAACATAGCCTCAGCAAAACCGGTGTACATCACGTACTCGAGCGACGGCCTTATGCCTAAGTATGATAGAGTAAAGCCGAAGGCCCATATTATTACGGCGAAGGCGATCCATAGGTACGGTATTTTAGAAAACATGGGGCCAATTAGATATAGGAAGCCCGCCAGGCCAAGTATTCCGAAGGCAGGTCCAGTGAGATTCTCTAGGATCCAGTACCAAAGGGCCATAACGCCGAGGGCGCCATGAGCCCTAGCTGAGTATGCGTAGTAGCTGCCGGCATTAACTATGTACTTGGAGAATTCATAGGGAATAATAATCCATAGTCCATATATTATCCAGGCAAGTAATACTGCCAGTGGTGTGGCGCCTAGTGCGAATTGAGCCGTGCCCAGTAACAGTATTGCTACGTCACCTGCTGGTGCTACGAATGAGAATGATTGAAAAACAGCATGCCAAAATGCCACGGCGCCCTTCTTTAACGGTGTCCTTCTAATTTCGTCGTATGATGGCATTATAAATCCTATATATTAACTATTTTTAAATTTAATCTTAGGTAAATAAATTATAATAAACAAAGTAAAGTTTAAATAGTTAAATTAGAGAAAAGGCCCATGACAGTTGAGGAGGAGTTGGAGGGTTTGAGTTTTCCTGAGGCGCCTAAGATAGTTGTCAAGCCTCCTGGGCCTAAGTCCCTGGAGTTGTTGAATGCCCAGCGCAAGCTTGAGACTAAGTCGTTGGTCTATCCAAAGGCTTTTAAGTTCGCTATTGATACCGCTAAGGGCGCCACTATTAGGGATGTTGATGGTAATTACTACATTGATTGGGTAGCTGGTATTGCCGTACTTAATGTCGGTCATAACAACCCGTATGTGCAGCAGGCAGTTAGGGAGCAACTCGATCGTTATTGGCATTGGATGAGCGAAATACCCAGTGAGACTAGAATTAGGTTCCTCAGGAATTTACACTCAATACTCCCTGAGGGTCTTAGGGATAGAGCTAAGGTAATGACTACGGTAACTGGTGCTGATGCCTGCGAGGCTGCAGTGGCCCTTGCCAAGTGGATCACTAAAAAGCCTGTGATATTAGCGTTTGAGGGTGCATATCATGGTGTTCACCAGGGCATTGTAATGGCTACCGCAAAGACCGAGCTTCAGCAATACGCAGGTGTACCGTTGGTTAATGTCGTCAGGGCTCCATATCCATATCCATATAGGTGCCCATTACCGGCTAAGGATGCTGAGGACTGTGGTAATGCCGTACTTAATTACATTGATCACCTTCTTAGCGACCCATATACTGGCATTGGTGAGGTTGGTGCAATACTCGTTGAGCCAATACAGGGTGAGGGTGGTTACATAGTACCACCAAGGAACTTCCTAAAGGGCCTTAGGGAGATTGCCGATAAGCATGGGATACTGCTCATAGCTGATGAGGTTCAGACTGGTGTTGGTAGGACTGGTAGGTGGTGGGCCGTGGAGCACTTTGGCGTCACGCCGGACATAATGTGTATTTCCAAGGCTATTGGTGGTGGCATACCAACATCGGTGATAACCTATAGGGCTGAGTATGATGAGAGGTTGCCCGAAGAGGCATTCCATTTTGGTACATACAGGGCTAACCCGCTGGCCTTGGCCGCTGGTGCTGCTGTCATTGAGTACATACAGTCGAGGAACTTGCTTGATAGGACGCTACAGCTTGGTGATTATGCAAGGAGAGCCTTTGAGGACATTGCCGAGAGGTATTTAATAATTGGTGATGTTAGGGGTCTCGGGTTCATGATTGGTACAGAGCTCGTTAAGGACAAGGACACTAAGGAACCAGGGACTGAATTAGCCTCTGAGGTTAGGAGGAGGATGTTTGAAAGAGGTGTGTTGTTCCATACATGTGGTCACTTTGGGAATGTTATGAGGTTCATGGCACCACTGGTACTAACGAGGAGACACTTAGATGAAGGCATAAGGATATTTGAGGAAGTAGTTAGGGAGTTATCCCGTGAAGTTAAATGAGGGTTATTAAGCTGTCAATAAATATGGCAGTGGGACTTGGTTCATTAAGTGAGATAGTCCAGATATTTGAGGAGATTGCCTTCCCAAGAAGCGCAGTATTGGTTACAGGCCCAAATACCCTTAAGATAGCCGGTAATTACGTAGCCGATAAATTAGTAGATGCGGGTTATAGCATTGATGTTAAGATCGTTGAAGGGGGCGCAATTGCTGAAAATGCAGATTCATTACTTGAATATGTGAGGAAATCCGGGTTTAGTGGCATTATTGGTGTTGGTGGTGGTTCAATAATTGACATAGTAAAGTACGTGGGCGCTAACTTAAATCTTAAGGTTGCTTCAATACCGACAACACTATCCAGTGACGCCATTGCGACTCCATTCAGTGTATTGTGGAGAGGCGGAAAGTCGCAGGCCATTAGGACAATGTCTCCTAACATAATAATTGGTGATTATTCAATACTGATGAACGAGCCACATAGGTACGTGGCCGCTGGCTTCGGCGACATGATTGCTAAGTACACATCGCTTCATGATTGGTGGTTGGCTTACTGGTTAGGTGATGAGCCCTACCTGGATTTCGCAGCTCAATTAGCTAATGGCACAACCGAGTTACTAATTAAGAGAGCTAATAATATTGCTAAGCAGGACTATATGGGTATCGAAACGCTCTTCTATGCTGAGGTACTTGATGGCTACCTAATGGAATTAGCAAACACCACTAGGGTTGCAGCTGGCAGTGAGCATTTGATTGCGTTTGCAATAGAGAATTTAACTGGTAAGGGATTACATGGAGAGCAGGTGGGTATTGGTACAATAATTAGTGCTTATTTACAGAGTAGGGATTGGAGGTTAGTGAAGGATTTGCTCAGCAGGGTTGGCGCTCCGACTACTATTGATGAACTTGGCATAACTAAGGAAGAAATGATCAAGGCATTACAGGTGGCACCGCAAATGAGGAATTGGTACACAATACTCGGCACTAGAGGATTATCTGAGGTAAAAGCTGAAAGACTTCTTAGGTACACTGGTATTCTAAGAAGTCACTGATTTGTAATGCAAGTTCATAAGAATGTTTAGACAGTAAATGGTCTAGTAATGGATTATGGGCATGCATTTTAGGTAAAGGAAGTCATTAATTGTCTAAATCCGCATTAGGTATTAATTATTACCTTAAGGCACTTCACGTGTTTCTATTTATTTGCTCATTCACTGGCATTATTAGGTAATTGGTAACTTGTTCATTCTTTGGTTTAGGTCGTTCATGAGCCTAATACCCATGTACCTACTCAATGGGGTCTTGATAATGGCCTCGCGACCATTTATAATGAGTTCATGAGAGATTTTGTATACGTGCATTAATACGAATACGTATTGAATTAGCACTAGGTATATGAGGGATTCTTTATTGTTGTAGAGGAGATGCATGGGGTAACCAAGTTCTGAGCGTAAAGTTCAGTTCCCCAAGGGCTGCGCTGACGTCTGTCCAACCACAGATGACCCTGTCAATACCATTAATGCAGAATAAGATAAGAGAATGCGGTTGAGGTTATTGTTAAGGTTATCCTTGTTGGGAAGAGTAGGACCAGGATTAAGTTGGATAGACCTATCACTGTTGAGCAGATTGAAAGAGCAATTAAGGAGGTGATGGTTGAAAAGTGCTCGTTTATACAAACGTGTTGGTTTACGATAACGTGGAGGATAGTGAGCACTGCAGCAATGTGGGTATGAATATTGATGGATGGTTGAGGCACTACATAGGATCTCATCAATATTACTTATCCTTTTCCTGTAGTGCCTTTTTAATTGGTTTGTGGTTAGTTGCTATTGATGGGTTTTTCATACCTAGTGCCCAGTGTTAGGGCTGTGTTGACGCGGGATGTGGATGGCGTTGACCTAGGGCTAATCAGCATTGCCCCTGCCAAGGCCGGTTCAATCATTAATGCGCCGCCTAATGTGCTTGAGGTCCTTATTAAGCGTGGCGTTGTTTCACTGCTTGATGAGGATAAGGTCGGTAGTGAGGAGATTCTTAAGAGGGTTTGGCTTGAGAACAGGGCTCCCAGTGAATTGAGGGAGTTGCCCAGGGACTTCTACGTAAGGGCTAGGCTCAGTATGGTTGGTGGTGACCAGAAGAGCGTTAGGATCTATGCACAGCAGTTGAGGGAGTTAGCCCAGTTGAGACTTAGAAAGATACTTACGCTACTGGCGGTTAATCCAGGCATTGCTGACTCGAGGGACTTCTTAGATAAATTGACTGTGGAGGAGGAAATGCTCGTTAAATCCATCGCGCCTTTAATAAAGGATTTCCTGAATGTCCTGGTGGGTCTACAATGACAGAGCCAGAGGTTGCTGAAGTTAGTTTGGATACATTGGTCCAGGGACTTAGGGGTTTCATTGAGTCCAGTGATAGGTATATTGACGAGATCAACAACATGATTATACAAAGGAAGAGATCCCTCGTGATCGACTTTCACGACTTGCTAATCAGCAATAAGGACCTCGCTGACATGCTCCTGGAGAGGCCTCAATTGATTGTTCAGGCTGGTTCCGAGGCCGTTAGGCAGGCAATAACCGAGAGGGATCCCGAGCTGGCTAAGTCCGTTAGGAACTTCTACATGAGGTTTAGGAGGCTCCCTGAGTCCCTGCCCATTAGGAGGTTAAGGAGTGAGGTCCTGGGTAAGTTGATAATGGTTGAGGGTATAATAACCAGGCAGACACCGCCCAAGCATTACCTCAGGAAGTCCGTATTTAGGTGTTCGCAGTGTGGTTATGAGGTTGAGATTCCGCAACCAACCACGGGCTTTGTCCAACCACCGAAGCGATGCCCCAAGTGCGGTGCATTTAACAGTATGGTATTTGCTGAGGAGAGGAGTGAGTTCATTGATTGGCAGAAGGTAATTGTTCAAGAGAAACCTGAGGAATTGCCACCAGGCCAGTTGCCGAGGAGTATAGAGGCGATACTACTCGATGACTTGGTTGATACCGTGAAGCCTGGTGATAGGGTTTACCTGGTAGGCATCATGAACCTAGACCTGGCTGACTTAAGGAAGGGTAGGCCACCCGTCGTCTCTAGTTTCATGGAGGTTAATTTCGTTGAAAGCCAACAGAGGGAGTTGGTGGAGATTGAGATTACGCCTGAGGATGAGAAGAAGATCCTAGAGCTCTCAAAAATGCCAGATGTTCGGGAGAGGATAATCAAGTCAATAGCGCCCTCGATATACGGTATGGAGGACATTAAGGAATCCATAGCATGCCTGCTCTTTAGCGGTGTACCTAAGGTTTACCCTGATGGTATTAGGGTTAGGGGTGACATACACATATTACTGGTCGGTGATCCGGGCATGGCAAAGACGCAGTTGCTGAGGTTCGTCACAAAGATCGCACCTAGGGCTGTGTATACAACAGGTAAGGGTAGCTCGGCGGCGGGTCTGACTGCAGCCGTTGTGCGCGAGAAGGACACTGGTGAGTTTTACCTAGAGGCTGGCGCCCTTGTTTTAGCTGATACGGGTGTGGCGGTCATTGATGAGATTGATAAGATGGATACGAAGGACAGGGTAGCCATTCATGAGGCCCTTGAGCAGCAAACGGTCTCCATAGCCAAGGCAGGCATTGTAGCAACGCTAAACGCCAGATGTAGCGTCTTAGCCGCTGCTAACCCAGCCTTTGGTAGGTACCTGCCCAATAGGACTGTGGCCGAGAACGTTGACTTACCAGTAACGTTACTATCGAGGTTCGACCTAATATTCATTATTAGGGATGAACCGAACCTAGATAGAGACAAGGCAATTGCCGAACACATAACAACACTACATGCTGGCGAAGTCCCTGAGGGCTTCGCCGATATTATACCACCGGACCTACTCAGGAAGTACATAGCCTATGCCCGCAAGCACATCAGGCCAGCACTAACGCCTGAGGCTAGGGATAGGGTTGTTCAGTTCTATGTTCAGATGAGAGCCAAGTCAAGGGAGCCGGACTCACCAATAGCGATAACCGCGAGACAGTTGGAGGCACTAATCAGGCTTGCCGAGGCCGAGGCCAAGATGAGACTTAGCCCCGTGGTTGAGGCTGAGGATGCCGATAGGGCCATTAGGCTCTTCATGAAGTACCTGAGCAGTGTTGGTATTGATGTCGAGTCTGGGAAGATAGACATTGACATAATAATGACCGGTAAGCCTAAGTCAACCCAGGAAAGGATGGCATTAATAATGAATCTATTGGCTCAACTCGAGGAGTCCAGTGGCGGTAAACCCGTGAGGATTGAGGATCTGTATAAGGAAGCTGAGTCGGCAGGGCTCGATAGACAGGCAGTGGACAAAGCCATAAACATGTTGCTTAAGTCTGGCGACATATACATGCCAAAACCGGGTTATGTGAAAAGGGTCCTTGTATGACATCCTTGTTCTAAAGGCGATGTTTTGGGTACGTTGTAAAATAATCCCATTTGCCTTGATGATTTGATTCAATTGGAGACCTGTCGGAATGCTTTAATAAAAGCATATGACTAGTTTTGATACATGATTGACAGATTAAATATGATAATCTCAGGCCTCAAGAATGCCGTAAACCTCACCGTGGAAAATGTGCTTGCCAGGCTTAAGGAAATGAAAGTAGAAGTGACCGAGGAGGACACCGCAGGTGATTGGGGTTGGAGTGTGATTTCAAAGGCAATTGATGTTGGAATACTGAACTTGAGCGATGCTGATATTAACGCTATGTACTATGTATTCAGGAGGTGCGCCACACTAGAAGAGATGGTTAAGGAGGCATTGTTAAGGCCTGGGGAGATTGATGAGAATTTCGTGGACAACCTAATGGATGACTTTAGGGAGAACATGGAGGCTCTCACAAGGATTAGGGAGAGGATTAATCAATTGATTACGTAAAGCTATAAATACTATATATCATTGTTTATAAACCAGAGTTGTCGTAAAACACGTATCGAGAGTGTTATTTTTAATATACCAGGGAATGCACTGCTTTAAAAGTACAATGTAATTATCGTGTGATTAAAATGTCTGTTCAAGTCCCAGGCATATATACGATAGAGATAATTTATAGAGGTATACATCAAAGGCATCTTGCGAGGAATTTGGCTAGGGGTATTGCCTATGCGGCCCGAATGGCTGGCAATGTGGCGCTGTCCTACCAGAGATATGGTGATGACCCAGAAAGAGATGGTTCACCTGCGAAGTACTTTGTGGTAATTGCCAAAGGCGCCAGTGAGGAGGTTCTGGACGCCGAAGCAGCCAGGGTTGAGCCTGACTACGTGGATGCATCCATAGTGCTTGATGACTCAATACTTAAGGGCGTCGAGTCTTGGGCATGGCAGGGTATTCAACCGGTACACCTGAAATTAAGGCCCAGTGGGCTACTTATCGTAATCTCTAAGAGAAACCCTGATGAATTAATTAAATTTATACCATCCAGGGACTCTCCGTACACTCTTGTCGTTGCTTATGGAGAAAGAAGTATCGGTGATTTCTGGACATTCCAAGATGATGGCACAGTGGAAAGGGTTCTTGGAGCAATAGCCAGAGTTTTGCCGAATGTCCTAAGTCTCGATGACGTGAAAAAATACTTGGGAAGCCTCGATAAGCCTAGTGAAAGGATTAATAGGGCCTTGGAGGCCTATCAATCACTCGTTAAGTTGAGGGAGGTTAAGCCAGGCGAGGGCTTGCCGTATAAGTATGAACCACCGCACCTACCCGGTTGGAAGGACATGATGATTGGTGCTGCCATACCTGGATTGAAACCGAACCAGAGGAACCCGTACTTCACAGGTGGCACCGCTAAGCATTACAGGCCTGTGATTAATTTTGATAAGTGCATTAAGTGCAGTCTATGCTGGGAGTACTGCCCAGACTCCGTATTTGATGTAACACCGGATGGCTACTTCAACCCAGCCCTAGCCTACTGCAAAGGTTGCGGCATATGCGCCGAGGTTTGCCCAGTTCCTGACACCATAATCATGGTTGATGAAATGGAGTTCGAGGATGGGTATGGAAAGTTCATCGATGAATATAAGGCATGGAAGGAGAGTAAGGAGGCCTATAGGAAGTGGTTCGAGTCATTATTACCAAAGGCACAAATAATAAGCGTGAGGAAGAGGTGAGGGGCATGTCAGTCTCAGCACTTGAATCCAAACGCCTTGATATGGTGCTTAAGGGGGATGAGGATGTTGAGGTCGTTGGCACAGGCACTGATGCAGTGGCCTATGCATTAATGTTGGCAGATGTAGATGTTACATCGGCATATCCAATAAGGCCCTACGGCGGTGTCATGCAGACCGTGGCCAGGTTAATAGCCGATGGTTACATGAAGGCTGAGTACATAGTGGCCGCCCATGAACATGATCAGTTCGAGATTGTCAAGCACGCATCTGCAGTCGGCGCCAGGACATTCGTGGGATCAAGCGGAGTTGGTTGGTTATTAGCCATCGAGGCCATAGTGGCCACTAGCACGGATAGGTACCCAGTAGTTGCATTAATAGGTAATAGGGCCCTTGATGACCCAGGAGCGTATGGTGTGGAGCATAATGATGCACTAATGGTTAGGGACGTGGGTTGGTTATTGACGTGGGTTGACGCCGCACAGGAGGCACTGGATACTACATTGATAGCCTATAGGGTCGCTGAGGATCCAAGGATCATGCTACCAGTGGGTATATCAATGGATGGTGCATTTCTAACGCATAGTGAGCATGCATTTAAGATACCGCCCAAGTCCAAGGTCCAGAAGTTCCTACCGCCATATGACTTGGGCAATAGGAAGTTGCACCCAAGCAACGTAATTAGCGTTGCGCCGCAGGTCAATGAAGATTGGGTTACAGAACTTAGGAAACAGATGGATGAAGCGATGAAGAATGCTAGGAAGGTGATTGAGGAGGCCTATAGGGACTTCGCGAAGATATTCGGTAGGGACTATGGTAATCCATTCGTTGAGCCATACATGGTTGAGGATGCTGATGTAGTCATGATTGGCATGGGCACGGTTTCCAAGCCAATTAAGGAGGCGGTTAGGAGGTTGAGGGCTAGGGGTGAGAAGGTTGGTTTCCTGAGAATTAGGTGGTTTAGGCCATTCCCAACTGAGGACATCATACGCTACCTAAGCGGTGTTAAGGTTGCAGCTGTGGTGGATAGGGACTATTCATTTGGCTCTCCATTTGATGGTGGCGCAGTCTTTACGGAAATTAGGAGCGCATTGTATGAGGCTGAGCATAGGCCGTTAATGATGAACTTCATTGGTGGGCTCGGTGGTAGGGAGATTACTTATAACGATGCGATTAATATGTTCAATATGGCTTTGGATGCAGCTAGAAAAGGTAAGGTTGAGCAGAGGGTGATTTGGTATGGAGTTAGAGAGTAAAATGGGAAAAGAAGAAAAATTTATAAGGAGCGAAGGGGGTGACTAGGTGTGACAGTCTCAATTAGGTTGGCTCGAACAGTCAAGGACTTGCTACAGATGGCTCAGACAGAGTACTTTGATGCTGGTCACAGGACCTGCCAGGGATGCGAATCAGCAATGGTTCTTAGGTGGGTTGCTAAGGCAGCTGGCCCTAACACAATTGTTATTGGTGCGACTGGATGCATGTACGTAGCAAACACAACCTACTACACAACAGCATGGGCACTACCCTGGATACACACCCAACTATCCGGCACTGGATCAGCTGTTGTTGGTACCGCAGCAGCATTAAAGGCGCTTATGGAGAAGGGTAAACTACCAAGTGAGAAGATAAATGTAATTGGCATATGTGGTGACCTGGGTTGTGCGGATGCAGGTCTATCCGAGGTCTCCAACGCATTAACGCACACAAAGTATAACTTCCTAATACTCATGTATGACAATGAATCCAGTGCCAACACGGATATACAGGAAACAACAATGACACCATTCGGAGCCCTAACAACCTTCAGCCCAAGCGGTAAGCAGATCAGGATTATGAAGTATAGGTGGAAGAAGAACATGGCAGCAATGATGGCCGTTGGACACCCAGAGATCAAGTATGTGGCCACAGCAATGGCGGCAGACCCAATAGACCTATACAACAAGGTGAGAAAAGCCCTAGAAATCGGTGGACCAACATTCATACACACCCTAGACCCATGTCCCAAGGGTTGGGGCTATGATCCCAAGTATAGCCATGAAATAGGTAAGTTGGCGGTGGAGACAGGTCTATGGCCGCTCTTCGAGATAGAGAATGGCAAGTTTAGGCTAACAGGCACAAGCGCTAGGATAGCCAGTGGCGAGATTAAGAGAAAACCTGTTAAGGAATACATAAGTAGACAGACGAGGTTTAAGCACCTTACTGATGAGGATATCGAGTACATACAGAGGAAGGTTGATGAGATGTGGGAGAAGTGGTTAATACCTGGACTATTGCCATTAACTAAGGAATTGCCGTATCCAGAGACAGCAAAAACTTAGTAAATAAGATGAATAGTTTTATTAAAATCTTTATTTATTTTCTTGATCTTAAATTACTACCTTTTAATTATCATTATTTATAATTATTAGTAATCTTTTATCAATTTTTAAAAAAATATTTAATTTAGCGAAAATATTTAATCGTTATGCGCTGAATTTAATGATTATTTTTTAAGTAATTATGTATAATATAAAATATTATCTTAGCAACATTTTAATAATTATGAATAATTTTATCTAGCGTATGGGCAGTGAGTCAAGATTAACCGACAAGCAAATACTTGGTTTCAGTAGGTGGTTTGCGTTCGTCGGCGCATTCTTGGCTATGTTCATGATTAGTCCTTATGAGTATGCCTTTAGCGCTTTCTCTCATGACGTTACTCAGTTCTTCCATATCAGTGCTGTGTTCCTGGGTACCGTATTTACCGTCAACGTGTTCCTAGAATCAGTATTTGGCTGGCCGGCGGGTTTCATTAGGGATAAATATGGTCCTTGGTTTCTTCAATTAATAGCGGCATTCCTCGTTGGTATTGGATACTTCGCGGCAATCTTTGGTTCACCAACTCTCCTAATGTGGGTTTATGCAGTCATAGGAGGCATCGGCGCTGGCATGGTATATAATAATAGTGTTACCGTGGCTAATAAGTGGTTCCCTGATTATAGAGCTACCGTGGCTGGCACTATATCGGCTGGGTTTAGTTGGGGTTCAATACCAATAATACTACTAGTTGGTATATTACCGAGTGTTCATCCAATAGCTGTGTTTAAGTCAATCATGCTAGGCCTTGCAATAACATCCTTCGTAATAATTTTAATCTCAGCTTTCCTAATGAGGAGGGATCCACCGAAGGGTTGGAAACCACCCACGTATAATCCGCAGTCTTCAAGATCGAAGCTGATACGTGCGACTGATTACCAATTTACATTCTCCGAGACGGTGAGGACTTGGCAGTTCTGGATACTAGTCATTACATTCCTACTTGTTGCGTCTGAGGGATTAACAATAGTGTCTAAGGCCGTTCAATACGGGCTCTACTTCCACTTTGCCTTGATCGTTGCTGTGGCTGCGTCGCTTGGTTCATCGGTAATGGCTGGTTTGGGTAAATTTATAACAGGTATTATTTCTGATGCAATTGGTGTTATTAAAACACTAGTTCTGTTCTATGCCCTATCAGGCATCTTCACGCTACTGAGCGTAGTATTTGGCATAGTACATAACGAGATTGGGTTTGTGGCATCTGTGGCTCTTGCAATTTTGACTTGGGCATCGATATATACCGTTAACCCAGCCTCCATTGGGTACTTCTACGGCGAAGTGGCATCAGGAAATAACTATGGATTACTCTACGCCATAGCTAAGGGTAGTGGTGCTATTTATGGTGGTGTATTGACGGCAATAATGATAACGTCCCTAGGCTGGATAAATACCATGGTAGTCTCAGGTCTCTTTGGAATAGTAGCTGCACTCCTGGCCATACCATTACTCTGGAAAATACCAAGGGCTCCTAGGAAAACGTAATGGTATAGGGATATAATTTTTATTAAAAATTAATGTTCTCTATGTTATTACAAGACATACACAGAATAGCCTTTTTTGTATTAGTTATGAATAAAACATTGTTTAAGCAAATACTTATTAACATTAATGCATATACGCATATATGGGAATAACTGAGGAAAATTGTTACTGAGCTAAAGAGAATCGTTGGTGAGAGTAATATTATTGATGTTGAGTTGATGGTTTATGAGGCTGACGGCTCCTTCGTATATACGGCTAAGCCCGACGTAATTGTTTTCCTCCAGACCCACTGAGGAGGTTGCTAAGGTCGTTAGGGTTGCCTGGGAAATAGGATACCCATTATTGGCCGTGGCTCAGGCACAAGCCTCAGCGGTTGCGTTTTACCAATTGAGGGCGGTATTGTTATTTCCCTAGCGAGAATGAATAAGGTCCTTGAGCTTGATATTAAGAATGAAACAGCCACCGTAGAGGCTGACGTCATTAACCTATGGCTCAGTGACGCCTTGGCTAAGCTATCCAGTCGGTCACTTAACAACGATGTACTGGGTGGGCGCCAAGCCTGGTTATAGTCACATGAGCTCTTAAGCTTTAATATTATTCAGTTATTGATTTTATTATTTTTACAAACCACTAAAATAACCACGAATATTAAAGCTTGAGAGCTCATGCACTTACAACCAACCGAGACTCTACATGAGCATCTTGATGTATGTGTGATCTGCAGGAGGTGTGAGACTGCGTGACCATCAGGCGTTCAGTATAGTAAGGTTCTTGAGGCCGCATATGCCTACCTGAGTGATAAATTAATAGATTATGGGTATCCATGGCATGTAAGGGCTGGGTTCAAATTTCTTGAAAGCCCAACGGTAATAAAACTGGCGCTGTCCGTGCCTAATTCATTGCCTGGAATACCAAGAGATATGAAGGGATTTGCGAGATCCAGAGATAGGGAGAGGCTTGATGATGTGCTTGGCAAGGTGTTTAGGGTACCGAGAGATAAGACTGTCAGGGGTTAGGGTCCTACTATTTGTGACTAATTCATGCGTTGCCTGGCAATCCCATACACACTTAGTCTACGCCACAATTAGGGTATTAACGTGGAATGGATTTGAAATCGTGATGCCCAAGGAGTTCAAGTGCTGTGGTGCAGGCATGATGTACTCAAATAGGCATCCAGATATTACCAGGGAAATAACTAGGCAGAAGCTTGAGGATCTGATGCGCCATAAACCTGAGGCATTAATGTTGGGGGCGTGGCTTGTAAGGCTCATTGGGCAAACATAGTTAGGGAAAACGAGCTAGGTATTAAGTTATTATACCCAACGGAATTACTTGATATGCCCTATAACCTAAATTTCCACCGATTATGTAGGGCGTGAAGGTTCGATGATTTAATGCCTTGGTTTGGGTTAATGATTATAAATAGGCACAATACTTATTGACAATGTCAATATGCATTAGGAGCCCAGCCTCTATAGCCAATTTAGGACCTGGGTTCGACATAATGTCGCTGGCAATTACAGAGCCGTATGATGATGTTTACGTTGAAATAGGGCATAATGGCAATGATTATATTAAGTTCGTTGGAGATTATTTACATTACCTACCAAGTGACTATAAGTCCACTACCATGTACCCAGTGATTGAGGAGTTTAGGAGAATAACTGGGCTGGATTTCAAGGTAAGGATTACTGTTAGGAAGGGCATCAAACCCGCCAGTGGTTTGGGCAGTAGTGGTGCTGACGCGGCTGCATTGACCTATGCATTGAATAAGCTACTGGGCACAAACCTTGATTCCAAGTCCCTGATTAGGATTGCTGCTCTAGGCGAGACTGCAGCGGCGGGTGTTCCTCACATGGATAACGTGGCTGCATCCCTATTGGGTGGTTTGGTAATAATTAATCCAGTCACTGGGGACTTCGTGAAGGTCGAGGTACCCAGTAATTACTGGATTGTGGTTGTCCTGGCAGGTAGTAAAGTTAGTACCGGGGAAATGCGCAAGTTGTTACCGAGTGCCATTGATATGAGGGATTTCAAGAATAACTCCGCCTACGCTTCAATGCTAATTTACTCATTGATCACTAACAATAGGGAAATACTCAGTAGGGCGTTGATGGGTGATTCAATCGTTGAACCCATAAGGATTAAGTTCTACCCACACTACGGGATAATTAAGGAAACCCTACTAAAGGTTGGTGCAATTGGCGTGGCTCTCTCTGGCGCCGGTCCGTCGCTGTTCGGGGTGTTTGACAGTGAACCACCCAGGGATCGCATAGATGAATTACTTAGGAAAAGCGGTCTTAGGGATTACGTACTAATAATAACAAAACCCACCAACACCGGTACTAGGGAGGTCCCGTGCAACCAACTTAATACTTAATACACTTTCCTAGGTTATGGGCCACAGTATGGACGTAGTAATCATTGGAGGAGGAATTACTGGGACTGTGCTTACTCACTTATTGGCCATGAGGAGTGTCCACGTAACGCTAGTGGACGCGGGACTACAGAAACCTAGGTACCCACTAATCCACTCAAAGCTATTGAGGTTCCATGAGGACATAACACTGTCCAAGATTAGTGAGGAGGTTTACCTGGAACTATCGAGAAAACTCGGGATCAAGGTACTGCAACCCATGGATTCAATCACAGTAATACCCAGTGAGTGCTATAGTGATACTGCTAAATTGATTAATTTATGGCATGAGGCTGGTGCACGTGTTAAGGTAATTAATGATATAGGGAAGTATGGACTCAAGAAGGCCGCTAATAATGAGGTTTACATACTCAGTAGTGATGGTGATAATTTAGTTAATTACGTACAATTAATGAGACGAATTCGTAAGTACAACAACGTAAGATACGTCGAGGGTAAGGCCAGGGTTAACGTGAGCAATGACAGCGTTGAGGTTGTGGTTAATGATAGGACTTTGCACGGGGATTATTACATAATTACCGCCGGGGCATGGAACTCCACAGTGGCCAGGGACGCGGGTTTAAGGGTTCCTTTACTACCGTATAAGTGCCAAGCGGCTGCCTTTCTAAGCAGGAGGATCAATTACATTCTTTACGACTACGTACTTGACATCTACATGAGGCCTCTCGGGTCCACCATGGATCACGTACTCGGCCTTTCCGGGCTATCAATAGTGGTTGGCGGAGATGGCAATTCAAAAACCACAGAACCAGGTAAGGAGGAGGGGGTTGATCGCGAGTTCCTTAATGAGGTAAGCAGTAAGGTCATGTCCAGGTTAGGCAATGCATTTCTCATTGGCTCTAGGTTTGGTTATTGTGAGGTTACGCCGGATATGAGGCCTGCGGTGGGGACTCTGGACCTGAGCAACCTAGTGTTTATGGGTGGCTTTGATGGCTATGGCGCAGAGGTCGGGCCTGCGCTGGCCCTGGCATTAACCGAGTACTTATTCAATGGTTCATGGCCTGGTTATGCAAAGCCCTATCTAATTGACAGGTTCGGCAATAACTGGCCCAGTACCTGGGATATAAGTACTGAGGCCCATGAATTATGTGTTTAATGCAGATATAATTCATGATAGTGTTAAGTAAAATTTAGGAAATGAGAGTGGGATCTTACGGTGAAGGTATTGATGTTTTTACGGTAAGGGTGAGTTGTAGGGTTTGGTGCGGTGTTGAAGGTTTATTAATTCTGTTGGGTTTGTTGTTTGGTTGGTTAGGTTGCGTGTTGTTGATTTACCGATTCCGGATGTGTTGAGGGATTTCATAGTTAGGGAGAGGGGTGTTCAGGAACTTTATCCGCCCCAGGAGGAGGCTGTTCGTAGGGGTTTGTTTGATGGTAGGAATCTTATTATGTGCACTAGTACGGCCACTGGGAAGACGTTGATGGCTGAGTTGGCTATGGTGAATGCCGTGCTTACCAGGGGTGTTAAGGCAATACTCGCCGTTCCATTGAGGGCCTTGGCTTATGAGAAGGCGAGGGATTTAAGGGTTTATGAGAGGCTTGGCGTTAGGATTGCCGTTACAACCGGTGAGTATGATAAGGATGATGCGTGGCTTATGAATTATGACATTGTAGTTACTACCTATGAAAAGCTCGATAGCCTACTGAGGCATAGGGTTGATTGGCTTAGGCGGGTTGGCGTTTTAGTTATTGATGAGATTCACTATGTTGATGATGATAAGAGGGGCCCGACCATCGAGTCTATAATTGCCAAGGTTAAGGCGCTAGGTCTTGACATGCAGTTGCTGGCTTTGTCGGCTACAGTGGGTAATGCCGAGGAGTTGGCTAAGTACCTCAATGCCGAGCTTGTGGTTTCTGACTGGAGGCCTGTGAGACTTAGGGAGGGTGTTTATTATGATGGGGTTATTTATTATGCAGATGGTTCTAGGGAGTCCATTAAGGACTTGGGTAATCCCGTACTGTCGCTTGTGATGAATACGATACTTGATGGCGGGCAGGCACTCGTCTTCACAAATTCCAGGTCGAACACAGTGAAACTGGCGCAGCAGTTGGCTCAGTACATTTGTAATTATGGTGTGAAGGTGATAGAACCCAGGGAGTTGTCCAAGGTCTCCGGTGCAATCCTTGAGTCGTCGCAATCCAGGTTGCTTGGTGAGGAGTTGGCGAAGATCGTGAGGTGCGGTGTTTCGTTTCACCATGCTGGCCTTGATATGGATGTTAGGTCGATAATAGAGGATTCCTTTAGGAATAGGTTGATTAGGGTTGTGGTGGCCACAACGACTTTGGCAGCGGGTGTTAATCTACCGGCTAGGAGAGTCATTATTCATGATTATAGGAGGTATGAGCCTGGCTTTGGAATGGAGGAGTTGCCAGTGATGGAGTATAAGCAGATGTCCGGTAGGGCTGGTAGGCCTGGGCTTGACCCGTATGGTGAGGCCATACTGATTGCCAGAGGTGAGGATGAGGTTGATTACTTGATCAAGAATTACATAAATGCCAGGGTTGAGGATGTTAAGTCCAAGTTCCTTACCGATAAGAACCTGGCCACTCACATACTCTCGGCAATAGCCAGCGGCTATGCCTCCAGCGTTGGAGATGTTATGAGGTTTATTTCGTCAACGCTGGGTTATGTCCAGGGAAGCTACGACAAGAATGAGTTCCTTAGGGGATTATTGAGGAGGAAGATCGATGACATACTCAATTTTCTAATGGAGTCCGGCTTCCTTGAGAGGAGGGATGATTATGTGGCTGCGACAACGCTTGGTTTGCTGTTAAATACCCTGTACCTAGATCCGTACACTGCCAATACCTACATACGTGGTCTTAGGGTTAGGGAGGAAACCAATGACCTTGGTTATGCTCACCTCATTGTTCAATCGCCAGAGGTCCCTAGGTTGCGGGTTAGGAGGAATGAGTTTGATGATTATCTGCAGCTTGTCCTGGATAACTGGGATTACTTACTGGTTAAGCCCTCAATTACCAAGGATGAGATTGAGGATGGTGAGTTCGAGGATGAGGAGATCGAGGACTACCTATCCACCGTTAAGACCGCCGTGATGCTACTGGATTGGGCTAATGAGGCTTCTGAGGATGATCTGCTCAAGAACTATGATGTCGGTCCTGGTGACCTGAGGGTTTATGGCGATTTAATGAATTGGTTGGTTAGTGCTGTGGCTAGGCTCGCCGGTGCTCTTAATATGGAGAAACACATGGAGAGATTGAGTACGCTTAGGTGGAGACTAACCTACGGTATTAGGGAGGAGCTAATGGAACTTGTGATAAACCTGGAAGGCGTTGGTAGGGCCAGGGCCAGGGCCCTTTATAATGCCGGTTTTAAGAGTGTGATTGACATCGCGAATGCCGATCCCAAGTTGATAAGCGGGATTAGGGGATTTGGTGATAGGCTCGCCCGATCGGTCGTTGAGCAGGCCAGGAAGATCGTTGAAGAGGGCAAGGTTGTCAAGCCCACTGCAACTGATACTAATAGAGAGATGAGTAGGCAGGTGATTGGTAAGAGACGTGGCTCATTGCTCGACTACCTTTAAACCCTATGAGTGAAACACTTATATACGCATAGGCGTCGGTAGCAGTTGTTGATGATAAACAAGGCAGTAATAACCGCTGCCGGGTTAGGCACCAGAATGAGGAACATGACGCTGATAATGCCTAAGGCCTTGCTTCCCTTAATACGCCGAAATGACTCGGCAGCATTGGTGCCTATCATCGACTTAATAATCATGAAGCTGCAGGAGGTTGGTGTTTCCAAGTTCATGATCGTGGTTGGTAGGAATGGTAGGCCATTAATTGATTACTTAATGGACAAGGTGTTCACGGATTTAATAAGGGCGCAGATATCATTTACATTTCAGGAGAGGCCCCTCGGCTTTGGCGACGCCGTGCTTAGGGCAGAGGATTTCGTAAATTCAGACCCTTTCTTCGTGCATGCTGATGACGGTATACTAACAATAGGTTACCCTGAGGGCGTTAAGTTATATGACGAACTGAGGCCTGACGTGGTTTTATTCCTTAGAAGGGTCAGTAATCCCAGTAGGTATGGCATAGCTATTGCTAGGGATGAGGGGTCATTCGATGGTTTTAGGCTGGTTAGGATACTGGATGTTGAGGAGAAGCCCAGTAACCCGAGGTCGGATATTGCCATATCAGCCGTGTATATATTCAATAGAAAAATAATTGAGGGTCTCAGAGCAGTTAAGGCTGGGAATGAACTTGAACTCACGTATGGCATTAAGAATGTGATTAATGGTGGTGGCGAGGCTTACGGCCTACTACTCGGTAATGACTCATGGTTGAACGTAGGTAGTGTTGAGGATTACTTCAACAGCATGGTTAGGACATTTAAATCCTAATACAGAAGCTAACCTTTATAATAAGACGTCCCGGAATAGCATTGTTATATGCTTGTTAACATGATTGTGAGTAAGAATAGGGTATCTGGGGGATTAAGGACGGGTATCAGGCTAAGGCTTGAAAACCCACCGCCTGGTGTAAGTTACAGGGTTATTAATGAACCGGTGGGTCTATCACCCTTGCATAATGATTTCTACATAACCAGGGACACAACAACTAAGTGGTTTCTTAAGGCCTTGATAGAACCAATATACTCCCTGAGACTGGGGGGCTTGGTGCATGCCTTTTTTTCTGAACTTGTTTATACCACGTACACCGTGGGTTCAGGAAATTGATCAACCAGTATTCAACTTATTCGAGAAATACCTAAACAAGTCAAGGAGTAGCGCCCTGTATAGACTTGCAATGAGGGTATTTAGGTACTTATTTAATAGGGATGATGTAGTGATGATAACATGGACTCAATGGAGTAAGGAGGGACTTGAGATGGAGGGTTTTAGGGATGTTAGGGTCGTACCGCCACCTATGAGGACCAGCCCTAGGAAGATCGATAATGAAATAACCGTGGGCTTCATAGGTGTTGAGTACCAGAGAAAGGGTGGTGATATTGCAGAGGACGTAATGTCGAAACTCCCTAGGCGGATAAAGAAAGTATACGTGGGTAAAAGCCCGAGGAGGGTAAGTGGCATTGAGTATCACGAGCCGATGAGAAGGGAGGAATTGCTCAAGTTAATGTCTGAATTTGACGTGCTCCTCTTCCCAACAAGGGGTGAGGCCTATGGGTTTACTGCGCTCGAGGCCATGAGCATGGGCATACCTGTCGTTGCTTCAAACGTTGATTCAATGCCTGAGGTCATTAGTGACGGAGGCCTATTGTGTAATGTTAATGACACTAGGTGCTTCCTTGACAGCGTTAAGGAGCTTGTGAATTCTCCTGATTACATAATGGAGCTTGGCGCAAGGGCTAAGGCCATAGTTGCTCAAAGACATTCACCAAGTGTCGTTGGCAAGGAATTATTGGGAATATACAGGGAATTAAGTGAGTATGAGTAACCCTACGAGGCAAGTAGTTGATATCCTAATGGACCTAATTAGGGTAAGTACAGTGTCACCACCTGGCGAGAACTACCTGGAACTTGTTGATTACCTAGACAGGTTGTTAACTGGGTTTGGGCTAAACACCAGGATCATTGACGTACCAAAATCCGTGATTAGGAAGTACTACCCTGAATACGCCGAGTACCCCAGGTACATATTACTGGCTGAACTATGCAATGTCAGGGATAGGAGAATTCACCTTAATGCGCATTATGACGTAGTTCCTGGAGGAGATGGTTGGTTAGTTACTGAACCCTTTAAGCCGGTCCTAATTAATGACAGGGTGTATGGAAGAGGCGCCTCGGATGATAAGGGTGGCGTCACAACCCTGGTGTTACTGGCGAAGCAACTCAGCGAACTTAAGGGATTCAGTGATTGTGTGGAGTTCTCCTTTACTCCTGATGAGGAAATCGGTGGATTGACAGGAGTCGGTTATCTCATCAATATTATTCATAGGCCTGATTACGCGGTTGTTGTTGAACCAACGGGGCTTGATACCGTGTGGATTGGGAGCATGGGTGTATTACAGGTGGATGTGGTAGTTAGGGGCCTTCCAGCCCATGCCTCACAGCCTTGGTATGGCATAAACGCCTTCGAGGATGGTATTACCATTGCCCATTCCTTGGGCAGTGAGTTGAAGCCTAGGATTGAAGGTAGGCGCTTTATGGGTGAGACTGCCACGGTAGTGTTGGGGGGAATTACGAGGGGTGGCGATGCACGTAATTTGGTGCCTAGTTATTTTCAGTTCTCAATAGACAGAAGAATACTACCCAATGAAAAAACGGACCTTGCCCTTAACGAAATAACTAATCACATTGATAAATCACGGAATAACATAAAGTCCTCCGTAGATATATATGTGGTAAATAGAATAGAACCAGCAATGAACCCAGGTACAAGATTACTAAGTAAGTTAGTAAATGCAGTGGAGAAAGTATTGAATTTAAATCCCAAGGTGAGAATATCGAGGGCGCCGGTGGACACACGATACCTACAGAACGCCGGTGTTGATTCACTAACCTACGGACCTGGCGACACATCGTCAGCGCATGGACCTGATGAGTACATACATGTGATCAGCATCATGGATGCGGTGGATGTGTACATGGAATTAATAAAAAACGTCAATAATGAATAACGTATTTTAACTAAACGCAATAGCCTTTAACCATAAATGGTATTAAACTATCAGTTCCTCACTGAAGGGCTAATACCTAGTTCTCGGCATGGGCTCTCATTCCTGAGGCAAGGATCATTTGTTAATAATTACGTGACAACCAGGTTAGGTAAATATTTTTATACTGCATTATTCACGTTGGTCTTGGTATGGCTAGGATTGACTGGAGTGTTAATGCTGAGGACATCATTAGAAGGGTTAAGGAGACCTATGGGGCCAGCATCACTGAGGAGCAGGCAGTTAGGGCACTTGGTTATGAGTATAGGATTAGTTGGAAGAAGGCCGTTGAGGTTGCCAGGTTCATCAGGGGATTCACCATTAAGCAGGCCGAGGAGTACCTAAACAATGTCATTAAGATGAAGACACCAATACCAATAAGGAGGTTCACAAAGAAGCAGGCACACCACACAACACCCTGGGAGGGCTGGCCAGTGGCCAAGTGGCCCATTAATGTGGCTAAGGCCTACCTAGAGGTTCTTAAGAACCTCGAGAATAACGCGAGCTATAGAGGCCTTAATGTTGACAATGTGGTTATTGTGCACGTTGCTGTTCATAAGGGTCGTAAGATAAAGAATTACATACAAAGGGCCTTCGGCAGGTCAACGCCCTGGTTCCAGGACACAGTAACCATAGAATTAGCCGGTGCCGAGATACCCGAGGAGAATGTACCAAGGAAATTAAAGCTAAGACCAAAAACCTACTAATGTCTCCTTAGGAAAATCACCAGGTATTCTATACCAAGTTTCTTGAGGAACTTTATTAGTAATGAGTCATCAGTAATTACGACTGGTTTTTCATCCCTAAACCTCATGGCAAGTACTATCAGTGACACGTCAGTGTCACTTAATAACTTCGGCAAATGATAATTCCTCCTGGCAAGTGCCACCTCCTTGGCGCTTATGTCATAGACATCGATATTGAGAACCTCAGGCACTACGGCTGCTCTTGCATCCTTAAGTTCATTAACCACGTAATTCGTGGTTGACAAGTGGCCCATGGCTGTTAATGGCCGTAGATCCCTCGAGTGCAGTATTGCGGATGTATCGAGGATCACAATACGCTCTATGTTCATGGTATGAATAACCTCCTTAATAACCTGTCATACATACGATATTGGCGGGTCCTAACAAACTTTATCCGTCTATCGCAAGGCATAATGCGTATTTCAGCACCTCTTTGCGCTACTGTGCCGTCGCAAAGAATGTGCGCCACCTCACTTGTCAATACCTTAATGGGTATGTCGAATGGGTGGACAATGGGAACTAAAGCCCTGGAGAATGGCGCAAGGGGTACTATTAATTTCGTTGTTAACCTATTGTCAATGACTGGGCCTCCAGCAGCCAGTGCGTATGCCGTTGAGCCAGTTGGTGTGGCTATTATGACTCCATCCATTCTAGCTCTCATTATTTCCTCACCACTGTCCTCAACGACAGTCACGTTTATCAAATGCCCTGGATCGACACCCTTAACTAAAACCTCATTCAAGGCCACGCACTCGAAATCAGCAGAGATGGCCTTTAGGGTGATCCTCTCCTCAATTATATACTCACCCTTTATTATCTTATCCAGTACCTGGGGCAGTTCCCTGGCGCTTACATCACTTAAGTAATTAACTCGGCCGGTACCTATATGTAGGATAGGCATGTTCGTAGGGTTTCCCATCTCATGTATGAACCTAAGTACTGTACCGTCACCACCGATCACCATTGCCATATCAATACTTGTGGAACCATCCCACTTGGGTATGCCCATGTTTTTAACCTCCAGGTCTCTGGCTGCGAGCGTCTCGATCCCTCCATTACTTAGCTTATTCACTACTAACTTGGCCAATGCATAATCCTCGTACTTTCCAACATACATTATAACCCTCATTAATTCTCGAAACTACATACCACACAGAGAATTAATAAGTAATTTCTAATAATGGAAGGGATAGAGAGTTTCCAATAGAAAACCTTTTATTAACTCTAGCTATGTCGACTCTTGTATGTCAACGAAACCAACAGAGGCAGGTTCTGTGAAGGAGGGCAGTTACTTAATGATTGATGGAGAACCATGCAAGATAGTTGAGGTTGAAAAAAGCAAGACCGGCAAGCACGGATCCGCCAAGGTCAGGATAGTGGGTATTGGTGTGTTTGATAATGTGAAAAGAACCCTAATAGTGCCTGCGGATGCCCAGGTCGAGGTACCGATAATTGAGAAGTTCGTCGCCCAAGTCGTGGCTAAGGTCGGTGATTCCTGGCAACTAATGGACCTGAGGAACTACACCACGTTCGAGGTGCCCCAGAACCAAATCGAGGGTGACCTAGGTGAGAAGATCGAGCCTGGCATTGAGGTTGAAGTTTGGGACATCGCCGGACGAAGGAAGATCGTTAGGGTTAGGTAGATCAAAGTTAACCAACGAATAGTCTATACTGATCAGCCCCCTGTAATTCCCTCAGTATTCTCTCAATGATTAGTTTCTCGGGATCAATACCGATCCTGCCCTTTATATCCTCGAAAGACTTAAAGGGTTTCTTTCTTCTCTCCTCGAGTATTTGCCAAAGTGTCTTCTTGCCAATGCCCTTAAGTAGCTCTAGGCTGTGCATTTTTAGGGTTATTGGACCAGCTTTATTAAAGAAATCAATAAACCTATCCTCCTGGGTCTTCACAATCTTAGCAACGATTTCCGGAAGCGCACTCTTGGCTTCACTTGTTAGTTCTTCATAGCTAATTCTCCTAACGATCTTATTTACCTTGTCCCTTGGGCCATTACCGATATAAACCCTTTCACCCACCTCCGCCGTAGTGTTGGGTTTTAGCGTTAGCTCCAATAGTGTGAAGAATTGATCACCAATTGCCTGCGCATAGGCTTCATTCCTAGGAAACCCCTTCTTTATTAGGGATGGGTCCTTAACAAGCATTTGCTCCGGAGGTATTATGTCCAGTATAAAGGCGTAGTCCTCCCTCTTAACCATTAAAGACACCCTCAGGACTGTTTACTACCCCTTAGTAGGTCAAGTATGCTCTCAATGTCTTGGTCACTGAACTCCCTTTTCTCGCTTCCCAGTAGTATCCTGAGTTCATCCGCTGTTTGAGGCATTATGTTGATTATTTGAATTGCAGTTAATTTAGCAAGTCCAAACCTTTTCATCAGTTCTGAGATTAAATCCTTCGCCTTCTCAAGATCCACCTTTAAGAACCTCCTTAGGTAGTCCAGCGTATTATTTACTACTTCGTCATTAGCACCAATGCCACTATTGACTACCTTATCCTCGATAATCCTTAGTGCCTCAGCCGTAGAAATGTCCTCAGCATTAATAATACGTTTAACCACAGTTAATTCCCTAGGTAAAATCCCTATTTAAGGATTAGGCATATACTAATTGATTAAGTGACATAACGTAGATACAACATGCACAGCGTAATACTAAGAAAAACATGCAACGATCAAATGGGTTTAAGGAAGCCCTGCATGCTGAATAATCAATGAAACGGAATGCTTAAATACACATTGAGGTGATGATGATTGGGGATTTAACGTGCACCGAACACATGGCCTACGCTACAAATCAAGGAAGCTACTCACAAAGAAACCAAGGGAGAAGGGCAGACCGGGTATTTCTAAGTGGCTTTACGAATACAGGGTAGGTGATAAGGTAATCATTAATATAGACCCAACATTCATAACCACTGCACCACATAGGAGATACCAGGGAAAAGTGGGCACCATAATTGGAAAGAGGGGTAAGGCGTACGAAATAGAGATCTATGTAGGCAGCAAGAGAAAGATCATAATAACAACTCCTGATCATATCTTACCATTCAATGCGCAATCAGTTGGGACGAAACCATCAGCCTCGTAAACGCCACCCAGTCATTCTAGTCAGTTATGTTGAGTATGTCTATTTCCACTGGCTTAACACCAATACCTAATACACCGGCTATACTTGGTTCAACATCGCCAAAACCACCATGCACAAAGCCCCTAATGTACAGGTTGCCCTGGCACTTAATTAGGAACTCCACGAGTCTACCCCTAACAACACTACCATTAAGTTCATAAACCATACTAATCCTCCTCCTAATCCTACGTCCATGCCTAATCCTCTGGGCAACCTGCCTATTCCTAAAGTAGTCATGAAGTGTTATCATGGCTTCATTCGTGACATTATCATCGGCAATGGCGAGAACCCTATACGTAATTACATAATCCCTAACCCTAGCCTTCATCTTCATTATGATGGAGCTCTTAACATACGAGGGCTCCTCAAGCTGCACATCGTAGTTTGGATCCATTAGTAACGGGCTAATGTCCTTAATATCCAGTCTTTTTCCTGGTCTAATTACTTGAATTACCACTGGTCTACCGTTACCGAGAACCCTGGCGGCACTTGGATCGTCACCACCCGCGTGCACTATAGCTTCCTGTGCGCCGTATGCCTGAACTACGCGGTCAATGGGCCACCTAGTGTTCTCCCTATCGCCAACCACTCTATGGACCTTCCTATACCTAGTAAGTATGTAGATTGGCATTACCTGTGTTGTTACGGAGCCCGTGGCTATGTCAATTATGGTCTCCACATCAGGTTCCTCCCTACTAAATTGAACACCGAGTATTGAAGAAACCCTCTTGCCCAGCTCCCTATTCAATTCACGCTTAATGGATTCAGAGCTGGATATATTAAATTCCGTGGTTATGTTCAATTCCCTACTCAACACATCAATGGGTACCCTACTACCAAGCCTAAACGACCTATACTCAACACCCAGAGACTTCAGACTCTCTGCGATATTCCTTGCCCACTCATCAAGCCTATTAAAAATGGAATTCCCACACACATAGCACGTAGTTGGGGAAACCTCGATACTGAGGTTCCTCAGGAATTTTATGCTCGGTTCATGCCCACTTAGGGCTAATACCCTCAAATCATTAATCAGTTCATCACTTAAACCCTCGCTTATTATTTTCTCATGAATTCTCATCAATAAGTAATCCTTAATCGCCCTACCCCTCTCCTCATTACTAAGCCCAGTACCCAACCTGGCGAATAACCTGCCAAGGCAGTGGTCACAAAGTGGGTACTTCCTCAGTATGTCCATGGCCTTTTCGAGGCTCATACCACGCAATCACGGAATATAATAAGTATTAAAACATATAACTTAGGTGATTAATCCCGTGAATACCTACGCAGTAGGCGCATTTATGAATGAATGCATGGTAAAATGGAGAAGTATAGAGGGCTTCTTAGATGCTGTTGAGCGTCTAAGGTCCATGGAACCGGGGATCGTAATATTAAATAATTCAATAAGCGCACCAGGCGAGTTATGCAGTGAAATCAACAGGATCCTTCAAAAACCAACCAGGTTATTACTGCTCTTAAACATTAATGACTGGATCGAACTACTGAGGGGACTTTACGACTTCTACGGTGAGTTACTAGACCCAGAGCCAGGGCTCGACATGCCAAACCTAGTGCTCAGTATTAGGATACCAAGTAAATCCTTCGGGCTCACATTGAGGATAGTAATTAAACTACTGGGCATTAATGGCAATGTATTTCCAAGCAATGACGGAAAACTCTACCTAGTAATCCATGATGGAGTCTCAATAGCCAGGTTCATAAAAACAATAAAAACACACCTAAACCCAGAACTGAACATAGCCCTAAGAAACAAGTGGAGAAAGCACTATGCAAACCTCGGCGAACCAATAATAACCATTAGGGAACAATCATATTAACAATAATCCTATCACATGCATTCAATTACCTCAGTCAATCAATAACGATCCTCGCAACCCATCCAGCATGGAAAACCCCTCAATATTCTATTGAGATCTTTGCATTAATTATCAGGTTGCGTGTATGGGTGATAGGTGCGGAACTTGGAATTATGTAGTCGACGTATTAGGGGTTCTAATGGTCCCTGGACTTTACTGGGGCAATAGACGTAATTTGAATTTGAAGGTTGGTGGCTTTAGGCATGTGGTCTTATCAGTCGGTTTAGGTTTCGCCATCGATCGGCGTGGGTTCAACTCATCATTGCCATATATTTAAAGGGGCTGTGTATTAAGCTTTGTTGTGATGATTAACAATCACTGATTGATTTCATGATGATGCGTGTGAGGGCTGATCATATCGGGTAGTCGAAGTTGGTCTCCGCCTGCCTAAGTGGTGGGCATTTACCATCTTTCTCACTTATTATCACGCCTTCCCTAACTGGCCATTGTATACCGATCTCTGGATCATTCCATGCAATGCATCTTTCATGCTGCGGACTATACTCCTTGGTCTGTAGGTATAGGAATAACGTGTCATCCTCAAGGGCCTGAAAACCATGGGCAAAGCCAGGTGGCACCCAGAGAAGCCTTGGTTTTTCAGCCGAGAGTTCGACCATTACATACCTACCGAACCATGGAGAGCCCCTTCTGATGTCCACAGCCACATCAACAACCTTACCCCTAACCACTGTGACCAATTTGCCCTGTTCCATGGGTTTGAGTTGATAATGGAGTCCACGAATAACACCGCGCCTGGACTTGCTTAGACTTACCTGTACAAAATCGTGGGGTACACCACCGGTCAGGAAGTCGGTCCTCTTATAAAGCTCTGCGAAGAATCCCCTGTTATCGTGGAAAAACACGGGTTCCACTAGTATCACATCAGGGATCTCAAGCCTTGTGAAATTCTTGAATGGCATTGATTGGATGTAGTATTGATCTTAATAAGTGATACCTTGCTTCCTAATGAGGCGCGCCCCTCTTGGGGTTCTCGTTCCATTACCCCTTCTTTTTCCCAGGTAATGCCTAGGGGGTATTGGGCGAGGTCCTGGTTCCAGCGTTTGAGGGTGTTTAGTCTTGCGTTCAATTCACTGTCAATGACTAGGCCACGCCTTGGGATACCTGAGGCCCTATCCCTAAGGATTAACTCATTATTCACATAACCACGCCTAATTACGAAAAGGTATCGGTAGGGGGAGTACGTGCACATCCGCATAGGGAGCATGGAGTACTCAAAGGAGACTGAAAGGAAAAAAGTCTGCCTGCATAGCCCACCTTAAAGGACGAGATTTTAAGTACGTACTTATAAAGTAAGATAAAATAATTCTAGAAATTGGTTAATAAGTCCATGGTTATATACGTATTGATCGAATGAATACAGTAGTTAAGCCTGAGATTGTGGTGACGTTAAGCAATAAGGAGAGGATGATGCCTACTTACGATAGCGAATACGTACTAATGAGGGATCGGGACTTTAGTGTCATACTGGACAATGTAAACCTCAGTATAATACTTGCCATAATAAATGGTTATGACCGCTTTGCCCAAATAATGAAGAAGACAGGCCTACAGAGAGGTAAGTTATCAAGACACCTAAGGAGGTTACTGGGTACTGGGTGGGTCATTAAGAGCGGAAGCAGGTACTTACCCAGCGGGCATATATACGTGGTTTATGAGGTACAGGACATAAACGGGCAAATAATGCTAACCCTATCAACAAACAAGGGCGCCTTCATAGACCCAATCTACGGATTACTGGTAATCAATGGTGAGCCACTAAGCAATTACTGCGCCTCATGCCCGCTTAGACAGACCTGCGTTAATAATGTTAAGTCCCTGGCCCGTAAGTACGGCGCTGAGTTAAGGGGTGGTGAACCAAGTGAGGCATACGTGGAGTTATTCAGGGAGTTAATCAGGAGGGATCTAATCAGGAAGCTGAGGAGTGGGTGGAGGTTGATTATCAAGAGGTAACGTGTATAGACCGTTATCTGTTAGCGTGGTAATAGTTACGTAACTCGCCATGCATTGAGGGTTATTTATGGATATTGGATTTATCGAGCCCATTTTAGAGATATGTTTATATTTCTAGGAATTGAATAATACCATAATGGAGAAGACAAGTGAAACATTAAATAAAATTGCCCAGGATTTTATAACCACCACCGTGAACATCGGTGGTGTCTACATAGCGTCACTTGATGGGTTACTAATTGCACATGCATCAAAGATAAGCACGGACCCTGACAGAGTGGCTGCTATGGTGGCTTCCCTAAGCGCCGTTGGGGATAGGGTCAGTAAGGAATTGCTTAGTGAAGAAACGACCCACGTAATTGTTCAATCACGCACAGGATACATAATAATTAAGAGGCATGGCGATCTGGTATTCGGTGTCCTCGTCCAGGGCAATGACGACTCAACAATAGGTCTAACAATGCTCGAGCTCGAGAGATTGATAGGCATAATTAGCAAGCAAACGAAGTAATGATCAAAAACTTTACTAAGAGGTAGGGATCAAACACAGTGTGAAGGTAATAACGAAGGACATGACCATAAGCAGCAAGGGAAGGAGGGAGGTCATAAACATAACAAGCCATATAGAGGACTTCGTAAAGGGAACAGGAATAAGGAATGGTCTGGTACTTGTATTCCTGCCACATGCGACAGCCGCGATTTTCGCCAACGAAGATGAACCAAGAATTAGAGTAGACTATGAGAACTTGTTCGAGAAATTAGTCCCCGCTAACGGCAATTATCTTCACAATGAGATTGATGATAATGGAGATGCCCACCTACTAACGGCTATCTTTAAGCAATTCTACGTACTGCCAATAATCAATGGCGAGCTAAGGAGGGGTACTTGGCAGGAGGTCTTCTTGGTTGATTTCGATGGGCCTAGGGTTAGGAACATAGTCCTGGTCGCTATTGGGGAGTAGGATCAAAGGTTCTTGTTGAAGCTGAAGCCGTACCTAGCCCTCAATTCTCTATAGTTTTCGAGTGGTTCTGCGTATGCTATTAGGTGGTCAGCCACGTATATTGGTGCGCCCAGTCTCACGGCTATTGCCGTGGCGTCACTCGGTCTCGCGTCCAGTTGGAATGTCTCGTTTGTCCTATTGTCCTTAATGAATATTGTTGATAGGTAAACACCATCAATCATGGCATCTATGGTGATTCTCTCAACGGTTATATCAAGCCTGTTAACAAGTTCAACAAGCAGGTCATGCGTTAGTGGTCTATGAAATGAAACTAGACCTAGGGCCTTCTTTATTGAGAATGATGCTGTTATGTCAATTCTAATGGGTAAAACCTTTTCATCCCACTCCTCAGTTGTGAATAGCATGACTGCAACGCCCTCCTCCGGTATCTCAATTACATCCAAAAGATCAGCCTTTAAGTACTTTGAATTACCCGAACTCTCCTCCCTAACCATCGTAGTATTAGTACTAAACCCCTTAATTAATTATTAGCCTCATTATTTTTTGTCTTTTCTCATTAAAAAATCATCACATGTCAGTATGCACATGAACTAAGACTTTCCGTATGTAATTACGTATATACTAATGACATTATTAAACTGTTAATCCCGGTATTGTACCATGGTTGGTGATACCCATCATTAGTCACGAGAAACCTCAGTATGAAGGGCCAGTTATGTATTGAGACCGAATTCAGAGAGGGGTATGTCCCTCTCGCTCCAGTTACTCATGTCCCTAACCTTAACAACGCCCTGCGAGATTTCCCTAGGGCCTACTATCACGAAGTACTTTACATTTATCTTAGACGCATACTCAAGGGCGCTCCTCAGGCTCTTCTCACCGGTATCAATAACAACCTTACTCCCATTTGCCCTTAGGCTTCTCATTAATTTATAACCAAGGGATAGGTGGCTCACTTCGTTGCTCACTACGTATATGTAATAATCAATTTGTGGAGTGCCGCGTTTAAGTGTCCCTCTTTGTTCAAGGACCTCCAGTAATCTCTCTATGCCCATGGCAAAGCCTGAGGCAGGCATTAGTTTACCACTATAGATCTCTATTAGGTTGTCGTACCTACCGCCACCACCCACTGATAATTTGTAATCTGGTACATACATCTCGAAGACAATACCTGTGTAGTAATCCAAGCCCCTAACTATCCCCATGTCCAGGTCCATGTAATTACGCACACCGTACATGTCAAGATACTCAATTAACTCACTGTGGTACTTAATGAATTCCTCACCAACCCCGAGCTCCCTAAATGAATCAATGGCCTTGTCAAGGGTCTCACTGGTATTCGCCAACCTAAGTATTTCCTGGGAAGCATCATTATTCAAGCCCAAATCCCTTAGCATCCTCAGTAATTCATCCTCAGTAACCTTGCCCCTCTTATCCATGATTCTCAGGACGCTGGGCTTTACTTCATTAGTTACGCCGATTTTACTTAGTAATTGATCAATAACCCTCCTATCATTTATCCTTATCCTAAAGTCACCAATATCAATCGCCCTAAGCGACTCAACACCCACCGCAAGTACCTCAGCATCAGCCCTAACACTGGATGTACCGAGGAATTCAATACCAAATTGATGAAATTCCCTATACCTACCGTGCTGCGGCTCGTCGTAACGCCAAACCTTCGTAATGTAATACCACCTAATCGGTTTTGGTACGTCAACCCTGTACGAGACGACCCTGGCCACTGGGACTGTCATGTCGAACCTAAGCCCAACCTCCCTACCAGCCTTATCCTTGAAGTAATAAATCTCGTTAATTACGTCCTCACCAGCCTTGGCCTTAAGTATCTCGTAATACTCCAGAGCCGGTGTCTCAATCCTTAGGTAACCAAAGGACTCGGCGATCCTAGCCAACTTATCAAAAACCTGCAACATTGGGTAATACTCCTCAGGCGTTAAGTCCCTCATCCCCCTAACAGGCCTTAGGTCCTTATCGTCAAATACCACATTACCATCGTTAGAGGGCTAAATAAAAACTTTCATATTCACAGTGACGCCAGTATAATCGTGAGGAAGTTTGTATGAATTACTAGGTACATCAGTAGTCCAAGGGTTATTGGCACTATGAATGGTATATGGTATGACACAAGGACCGGCGTACTAATACTGATCCTACCCCTGGAGAGCCATTCAAGCAGTGGTTCCCTTGGGTCATCCACGTCAAGGCCGAGCCTGATCACGGGCTGGAACTCACTCCCAGTGAGTTCCTGAGATATTGCATAATTGTTAGGGTTCTTGATCACCCTATGTGCAGGTACGCACATGAGCGTTAGTAGGTAAATTATTTTGCTAATGCCCTTAACCCTAGTTAATGCTTCGCACTTGCTGCCGTACCTAATGTTCTGCATTATATTGTAGGGTATGTAGATTATTAGGGCGATTATCAGTGAATTCACTAATATGGATAGTGGCGTTATGTTTATCACGGTTAGCGCCATGTTTGGTGCCGTGATTGTTGGTATTGACGCTGAAATGAAAGCTATGGACTTAGAGTCCGCACCGCCCATTGCCCTCAACCAATAGGCCAATAGTGCAAATACGGAGCCAACGATCACGCCAATTACGTATAAAAGTAATTGACCCAGCCCTAACGCTACATAGGCGCCTAGTGGTATGCATATTATTGAGCCAATGATCCACACCCAATCACTGATCTCCCTCGTCATCAAGTCCTGAATGGAAGCCACCAGTTGAGTTATTACGACAGCCACGTAATCCACTGCAAGCACTTGATATATACTGAACATAATTCTCATAATGGGAATTTACAACTACTCTTTAAGATTAATGCCTAGGTAACCATTACGTGGGTGCCAATTAGGTAATAAATTAAAAGTATCCTTTGGTTATAATTACTATGTCGAGGGTTGCAATTATTGGGATTGGTTGGTATGGGTTTAGGCCTGCTGTTGAGGAAGTATCATTTAGAGAAATGATGTTTGAAGCCGCTGCCCGCGCATATGAGGATGCAGGTGGTTTAAATCCAAGGACTGACGTTGATGCCTTCGCCAGTTGCCAGGAAGACTTCTGGGAGGGAATCGCCATAGCCGATGAATTCGCCCCAGAACCAATTGGTGGCACCTTAAAGCCAGTATTCACGACAACAGGTGATGGACTTCAATGCATAGCCAATGCCTACATGATGATTAAGACTGGGCAAATGGACGTGGTAGTAGCTGAATCTCACGCAAAACCAAGTGACATAACCAATATTCATGACATAATGCTGTTCGCCATGGACCCATTAACCGTGAGATCAATAAACATGCCGAACTACCACGCATTGGCAGCATTGGAGGCCCAGGTATACATCGTACGGCATAACGTGCCTAAGGAGGCATTAGCCTACGTGGTAACTAAGGACAAGAGGAATGCCCTCCATAATGAGAGGGCTAGTTATGGTGCTAACGTAACAATTGACGAGGTCTTGGGTTCACCCTACGTGGTATCACCATTAACTAAGTTGGATATTGCACCCTTTGTGGATGCCTCAGTGGTTGTGGTGTTGGCCAGTGAGGATGTGGCCAGGAAGTACACAGACACGCCAATATGGATAGACGGCATACACTGGGTCACAGAGGAACCCTCACTTGAATTCCATAATTGGGAGTTCCCAGTTCATGCCATGAGGGCTGCCGAGGCAGCGTATAAAATGGCTGGTATTCAGGACCCGATTAAGGAGCTTCACTTCGCAGAGGTTGACTCAAGGTATAGCTTCAAGGAGTTACAATTCATAGAGGCGTTGAAACTTGCCCCAATCGGTGAGGCCCATAAACTGCTCCTTGAGGGTGCCTTTGATAGGGATGGATTATTCCCAGTAAATCCAAGTGGTGGTGCGCTTGGTGAGGGTGTCCCGCTCGAGGTTCACGGGCTTGCCAGGTTAGTTGATGCAGTGCTTCAATTAAGGGGCGAGGCTGGTAGGATGCAGTTGAGTAGGGCTGAGAGGGCTGTTATTCATTCATGGCGTGGCTTACCAACTACGACAAGTGTTGTTGCCGTGTTGAGTAGGTGATCGGTAATGCTTAAGAACTTAGTTACGGGTGATGATCTATGAGTAGGAATATACACGTTAAGCACAGGCCCGCGGTAATAGGTGCAGGTCTCACGTTATTCAGGAGAAGAATGCTAGAGACTCCAAAGGAGCTAGCCTGGATAGCGGCTAAGCAGGCACTTGACGAGGCGGGTTTAACGCTTAAGGATATTGATTGCGTGGTCATTGGCTCCGCACCTGACACGTTTGATGGGGTTCACTTTAAGGGTGAGTACTTGGCTGATGGGGCTGGCGGTGTTGGTAAGCCGACAATGAGGGTGTACGTTGGTGGTGCTACCGGCGTTATGGTCCCAATAGCTGCCTGGTGGCATGTGGCGAGTGGTCACTGTAATACCGTACTGGCGGTTGCTGAGGAGAAAATGAGTAGTGCCGATATGCCACATCCGCAGGCCGTGTTTAGGTACATATGGGACCCAGTCACCGAGGTACCGCTTCAGCCGAACTTAATTTGGATATTTGCAATGGAGATGCACAGGTACATGTATAAGTGCGGCACTAAGAAGGAGGACATAGCCCTCGTCAGCGTAAAGAATAAGCGTAATGCCCTCGACCACCCAGCAGCTCAGGTGGCAGCAAACATAACTGTGGACGACGTGCTTAAGAGCGAGGTGTTGGTATGGCCTGTTCAATTACTCGACATTTCGCCAGTAAGTGATGGTGCGGCAGCCATCGTAGTAACCAATGAGAATACTGCCAGGAGACAGACAGACACTCCGGTTTGGATTGACGGTGTTGGTTGGGCGCTGGACACAACATCCTGGACCAACAGGGACCTGGCGTTCCCCGAGTATGCCAACGTGGCTGCCCAAATGGCCTATAGAATGGCTGGCATTACGAATCCTAGGAGGGAAATTGACGTTGCCGAGGTATACGACCCATTTGACTATAAGGAACTTCATCACATGGAGGGGCTTGGACTTGCCAAAAAGTGCGAGGCACCGAAACTAACTAAGGAGGGCATTACGCAGAGAGACGGCGATTTACCAATAAACCCATCTGGTGGGTTGCTGGGTGTTGGTAATCCAATAGCCGCAGCAGGACTTATGAAGGTATCGGAGATCTACTGGCAATTAGCTGGTAAGGCAGGTAAGAGACAGATTAAGAAGCCAGCATACACAGGACTTGCCCATGCCTGGGGCGACCTAATGCAAGCAAGCACCGTAGTGATAATGAGGGCTTGATTATTTCAGCACGTCAACTTATTCAATATAATAATTTCCTTTGATTCTCCTTCGTAATTATCTCTATCTCTTCCTTAGTGAGTCCATGTTTGATTATTTTCTCTATGAACTCCACATAACCCTGTGGAGGTGGTTCATGATGTACCTGGCCTAGGTCCGTTGATAATATGTTTCTCTCAATGCCAGTCTCTCTAATCGCTCTCACAATATCATTAATATCTGCCCTACTTGCAAGTACGGATTCGTAGCACCTCTCGAAGTAAACACCGTAGTTTACTAGTTCCTTCTGTTGCTCAATGTTGTACCTAGTCGTTGGAAATTCAGGATGTGTAATGATTATCTTCTTAACGCCGCGCTCCACAGCCCTCTTAACTAACTGTATGCCCTCGTTTGGACTTAGGTGGCCTGTGGCTAATGCCATGTTAAACTCCTTGATTATATCAAGGATCTCATCAATCTCAGGCTTGATCCTACCATCCTCATCAAATATACTCAAGGCATTACCAAGTAATCCCCTATCATAAAGCTCAAGCTGAGCCTTAGCCCATGCTGGTGGGTTGGGCTTACCTCGCCAATTAAGCAGTGATGATCTCTCATTTATTGAGTCAACTGTTGGGAACCAAACAATCTTAGCCCCTGATCTACCAGCTATATAAACTATCCTTGGGTTTAAGCCACCAACTGAGTTATTAAGCACGATTCCTCCAAAGACATCAATACCATTCACAATCCTCCTAACCAAGTAGGCCCTATCGTAGGTTGGTGAGTAGTGGTTCTTAATGATAAAACCGCCAAAGCCATAATTCCTATATAGCTTAGCTAAATCAACGTCATCAAGGAGCCTGGGCACAATATCAGGAGCACTATGAACATGTAAATCAAAGGCGCCCTTTAGCAAATTAATATCAATCATCATGGTTTTAATTTTCAAGGAATTCTTGTTTTAATTACTGTTGCTTAAGTATTTCTTCACCCATGTAAAGCCTTCCCTTGGTTTCACCAACCAGTAAGACCATGGCCAATACCAGCACGCCAGTGCCAATCATGAAATATATTGGTGAGTAAATATTATGGGTTGCTGCGATTAGGTATGTCATTATTAATGGTGCGGAACCGCCGAGGAATCCAACACCAATTTGATAGGCTAACGATATACCTGAGTATCTGACTTGAGGTGGGAACATCTCAACCAATACAATGGGTGTTATTGCACCTGCCAAATAATAAACAAATAATCCACCCAATATTATGGCAATAACCACCAGCGTTGGATTACCACTTAGGAGCATTAAGAAGTATGGCCACGCGAAGACTATGCCGAATATTGCATCCGCAAGCATTTGTGGTCTTCTACCGAACAAGTCAGAAAGATAACCAAATAGTATTGATGCGAATATTCCAATTACTGAGACTATCAGGATTCCCCACTGTGTCACGGCATAAGCAACATAAGGCTTACTGAATTCCTTTGCTATTGACGTTGCATAAGCTATTGAGAAGGAGTAGTTCATGTAGTACCAAATACCGTTAAAGACACCAACAAGGAATAGGGCAATCAATATTTGTCTCCAATGCTTTCTTAGAGCCTCCGATAACGGGCTCTTAACTACCTGGCCCCTACTTTGTAACTGTCTGAACACAGGTGAGTCTTCAACCCTCAATCTAACAATGATACCAAGTATTGCAATTATGAAGCCTATGCCAAATAATATCCTCCAGCCTATTGCTCGAAAACCAGCAGAGCCCAATGTATACGTCAATAATAATACTAGGCCGCTTATTAATAATGATGCGATTGATACCGTTGACTGAAGAATACCTGAATAAAGTCCCCTCCTATTTGGATTGATATATTCTGATGTTAGTGAGAACGAACCACCCCATTCGCCGCCCAGGGCAACGCCATCCAGGAATCTCATTGCTGCAAGTATTATTGGAGCGACAATGCCTATTTGATAATATGTAGGTAAAAATGCCACCACTAGTGATGCTATGCCAGCGAACAATAATGTGAAGTAAAGGGCATAGATCCTACCATGCCTATCACCAATATGGCCAAAAATAATGCCGCCAAGTGGTCTGCCTAGGAAGCCTATCAAGAATACTAAGTAATACCATAGTAAAGATAATACCGCCACTTTTGATGGGAAGAATAACTCAGCTATAACGGGTGCTAGTAAGCTATAAAGAAAGAAGTCATACCATTCAAATCCGATACCTACACTTGTACTTATTATCGCAAGCAATCTCATTGAAACCATATTTAATCAGAAATAATTATATAGTTATATTTTTAAGTTTTACTTTATCAAGCTTTATATAAATTATAAAGATGAAAGTTTAAATAATTCATTATTAAATATAAAGTAATGACTTGGTTTAAGATCGGTGTAATAATTCCATCGTCAAATACTACAGTCGAGAGGGAATTTAATCGTGCAATTAGGGAACCAGAGGCCACTATACATAGCTCTAGGATCATGCTTAGAGAGGTCACTTTAAAAGGTCTTGAAGAAATGGAAAGAGAAACAGAGAGGGCGGCCTTGGAGTTAAGTACAATTAGTCCTGATATTATTGCTTATGCATGCACAACAGGCAGTCTATTCAAGGGTCCTAATCACCATGTTGAAATTAAGGAAAGAATTGAACGCTTAACTAAGGTTAAGGCTGTAGCCACAGCAGGCGCGGTTGTTGATGCTATTAAGAAGCTGAATGCCAGTAAGGTATTAGTTGTCACGCCATACATAGATGAGTTAAATACTAAGGAGAAGGAGTTTCTTGAGGCACATGGGTTTAAAGTCGTTAATATACGTGGACTCGGTATTGTAGATAACACGGTAATTGGTTCACTAGACCCAAGAACTGCTTATGAAACCGCCTTAAATGCTTATAACCAATCTGGTCCGGACTTTGACGTATTATTCATATCATGCACTAACTGGAGAACCTTCGAGGTTATTGGTGCTATTGAAAGACGAATAAATAAACCCGTAGTAAGTAGTAATAGCGCAACATTATGGTCGGTCTTAAAGGAACTAGGGTTACGTGTAAAGCTAAACTATGATTTAGGAATGTTATTCAGTGATATTCAATAAGCATTTTCATCAATAATAGTTAATTTTATACGACCCCTTAAGGTTAATTGAAAATTAAAAGGTTCGCTTCCCAGTGGCCTTAATGAGTTGCCATCAACAATAAAGGGTGCATCATGTCCTGGAACCACCGCCTTAGCAATACTTAATGCCTTATTAATGCTTTCATTAGCCAGTTCATTACTATAATAAGTAAACGTCGCTTTTTTACTTAACGCCTCAGATACATACTTAATAGCATCGCCTGCAAGTAATGTCTTATCCTCAAGTAAAAGTCCCATGGTTCCACCCGTATGCCCAGGTAATAATATGAACCTTGCGCCAAGAAGCCCATTGTTATTATCAACAATAGTTAATCTATCCCTGATTAGATTAATTAAGTATGTTGCTAAGTATGGATCGCTAGGATTAGACTGCGCGTAATCTATTTCACTTCTTGAAATAATAATTTTCGCCTTAGGGAATAGCAACGCATTAATTGCGTGATCAAAATGCAGATGAGACAGTACGACATAGTCGATGTCATTAACGTTCAATCCCCTATTATGTAGCGCAGAAAGTAATGGTTCTCTATTCCCGTAATGCCCAGGATCAAAGACCATGTACTTATCATCGATTTTTATTAGAATAACATTGCAAAGACCTAAAAATCCTAAGTTTGTGATTAGCGGGATGCCTGGTAGCAATATTTCCCATCTATGCATATCAATTTAATTCGAGGACAAAGATTTAAATCTAATGTGTTAATCTCTTTCGGATTATTCATGACAATAGTTGCTGTTGATGTTGGTGGTACCTTTACGGATTTCGTGGTACTCAGGGATGATAGTACCATATACTCACTCAAGGTACTTAGTACCCCGAGGAGTCCTGAGGTTGCCGTGCTTGACGGCTTAAGGAGGATTAAGGAGCCAATCTCCGAGGTTCTTCACGCGACAACTATCGGCACTAATACATTGCTTGGTCAAGTTGGTCTCGAGATACCAAGAGTTGCTTTGTTTACTACGGTAGGTTTTAGGGACGTTATTGAAATTGGGCGTCAAAATAGGCCTAGGCTTTATGACTTGTTCTTCGATAAGCCGAGGTCCCTGGTGCCAAGGGAACTTAGATTTGAGGTTAATGAGAGGATTTTGGTTGATGGTACTGCGGCTAAGCAAATTGATCCCAGGGAGATTGAGGAGTACGCGGTTAGGGCTAAGTCGATGGGTGTTATCAGTGTTGCTGTTTCGTACCTTCATTCATACATTAACCCAGTTAATGAGGAGGCCACGGGTGACGTGCTTAGGAAGTACTTTAAGTACGTGAGCCTATCAAGCAAAGTTGCCCCTGAGCCTAGGGAGTATGAGAGGGCCTCAACCACGGTAGTCAACGCAGTTCTTATGCCAATAGTCAGTGAGTACGTAGCTAGGTTCTCCGAGGGGCTTAAGGAGCTTGGTATTGGCAGGTTTTACATAATGTCAAGCGCAGGTGGTCTTATAGATGCTAATGAAGCCATGGAAAGACCTGTTCAATTAATTGAGTCCGGGCCCGCCGCTGGTGCTGTGGCCGCTGCTGAGTTTTCCAAGTTAATTGGTGTTGAGAACGTGATCGGCTTTGACATGGGTGGTACCACGGCTAAGGCATCCTCAATACTCAAGCATGAGCCTGAGGTCACAACGGAGTATGAAGTTGGTGGTGAAGTTCATCACGGCAGGTTGGTCAAGGGCAGTGGGTATCCAGTTAGGTTCCCATTTATTGATCTTGCCGAGGTCTCGAGTGGTGGTGGGACGATTATTTGGCGTGATGAGGCCGGGGCACTCAGGGTAGGACCGATCAGTGCTGGTGCAGATCCGGGGCCGATGTGTTATGGCAGGGGTGGTAGGGAACCAACATTGACTGATGCTAATGTGGCCCTTGGCAGGATCGGTGAGTATCTACTTGGTGGCGAGATGAGGCTTGATAGGGATGCCGCGATTAAGGGCCTGTCGAGGCTTGGTGATCCCATTAACGCGGCTCTTGAGGCCGTTAGACTTGCAAACATTGAGATGGCTAGGGCGGTTAGGCTTGTGACTGTCGAGAGGGGTCTTGACCCAAGGGAATTCGCACTAATGGCTTTTGGTGGTGCTGGTCCTCAATTCGCGCCCTACATAGCTGAGGAGCTGGGCATAAATTCAGTGATTATACCGCCAGAGCCCGGCGCCTTTAGCGCCCTCGGACTGTTAATGGCTGATGAAAAGTTTGAGGCTAGGATTTCATTCCCAAAGGACCTCGAGGATGGGTTTAGGAGACTTGAGGATGAGTTGCTTAGTAGGTTGGGTAGGGTTGATTACTTCCTTAGGTATGCCGATGTTAGGTATGTTGGCCAGGGTTGGGAGTTAACAATACCCGTTGGGAGACCAGCAAGTGTAGATGATATTGAGAGGGCTTTCAATGATAGGCATCATGCAACGTATGGGTTTAAGTTAAATAAGCCCATTGAGGTTGTGACGATTAGGGTATTCGCGGTAATAACGAGGGTGAAGCCAAGGTTTAGGTCGCCAAAGGCTGAGGGCGAGGCCAAACCAAGGAGTTTCAGGAGGGTTTATTTCGATGATTGGGTTGAGACGCCAATTTACTGGCGTGATGACATGCCAATTACTCAAGTGATTGAGGGACCGGCGATAATCGAGGAGTACGGATCAACCATAGTGGTACCACCAAGGTGGAGGGTCATGATTAGTGGGCATGGTGAAGTAAGGATGATGCACTAAAATTCAGTTTGGCTAAATGATTCATGGAAATTCCCCAACGAAAAGGGAAGATTAAGCAAACACTCCATTCAACCCTAATGCCCTTTAGATCTCTCTCTTTCCTACAAGTCTCAGATTGGTTACTTTCCTTTACCGAGATAAAACTTAAGTATGAAGAGCTCTTCGTGAATTTGGTCAGGGCAATATCAATCAATTCATTAATACCTGAATCAATATGGGCAGTTTCTGCATCATTAAGCCAATTCCTAATACTTAATGTGGGTGTTTGGAACATGGACCTTATGGCAACCATTGTCTGGTTTATTTAGGGTGTTGAGACGGGCAAGGGTTCTAGTATTATAATTACCTCAGGTGAGACTTGATAAAAATAAGTTATTGATTCACGTTTATGTAAATATCACCACCATTAACTATGCTAAATATTATCACAAATCCATTATTACCTGTCAGGTCAAAGTGCGCCCCATAGCAGAATATCTGAGGTACTCCAGTTGAGTATGCATTGCCTCCAACATTCACTGTTATTGGATCCATTGTTGTGTCATCCATTGTGTAAATGGATAATGTTATTTCACCGGTGCTTTGCGGTGGTATTATTATTGAGGGTTCCAGGTTACATTGTGCTGAACCAATTATTGCTGTGCTGCCTAATACTAATTGATAGTTACCATTATTTCTGATACTTATTGTTATGATGGTCATATCATGTGTCACACTTAATGTAGCATTTGCCTTTACATAACTTGGATTGCTATCGCTATTATTATTCCATGAATTCATTAACGAATATACCGTTTGTTCTAGGCTGATCACATTAAAATGAAATGGTGCAAGTATTGCGATCATTAAAATGACCAAAGTGATTACTAGAATTATGTGTGAAAGATCCATACTACCCGTATTTATATTGTATTTCATTAAATGAAGAACCAAGTATTTCCTATTTAAATTTTTCTTTAATTTTCTAAGAATACCATCTAGTTTCAATTATTTTATTCTAATATTCAATTGCTCATTTAAAGGAAATAAAAATAAAAACGCCAATAATGATTAATCAATATGAACTCAAGGATAAGGATACCAGTGGTCTTCATAGACCCCGTTATTGGTGACCTAGGCAGTCCACCAGAATCTCTGAAATAGGTTTTTCAATAAGGTCAGCGATGATGAAGCCAATGAATGGACAAATAGGTGGATTAGGAATGCTGAAGTTGTTTATAACTATTCGATGGATGAAACTAAGAACTCTGCCAGGCTCTACGTGGCCATGAGAAACGCCGCGAGGGAATTAGGCGTTAATGTAATGGCCGTAGACTACATAGCGCTCTATAACATAGGCCTTTAAGGGCTTGGTCATGCCTCGGCCATATGCAGCTCTAATATGATGGGACAATACCGATTTGTGAGGCCGATCCCTACGCTACCGTGCTAATATTAATCACCAAGTACATATTCAACAGAAGTGGTTTTGTTGCGAATGTGGGTGTTGATGAGTAGAGAGGTGAGTTCATATATCATCATTGCTGTGCACCAACGAATCTGCATGGTAGTGACAAACCTGAGGTACCTTATAATAACGAAGGCTCACCTAGGGACTAATCATGCATCAGCGCATGTTAAATTGCCCACGAATGAGCCGGTGACTATTGTTGGTTTTAATCCCAAGGAGCAATTATTAACGGCTCATGTATATAGGTCAATAGATAATGAGTATTTACCACGGGCCTGCGCAACAAATCTCATAGGCAGTGGTAACGCGAGTAATGTTGCCCGTAATTGGAACTGGCATGGTTGGTGGCATAGGGTAGTGATTTATGGTGACTTTAGGAGGGGGCTAGAGGAGTTCACCAGATTACTTGGCTTAGGTTTTGCATGAGGATCTACAGCAGTAAGACCCTCCTAACCCGCTCATTTTAATGCCTTAAGCGCGTCAATTAACCATGCCAGGAATACACCGAGTCCGTATGGCACCTTCAGCATTAGTGGTATTATTATCATGAATGTAAATATCATCGGTACAATCTCGACGAGTATCCACACAATAATGATGACTATTGTAAATCCAATTGACTTCACAGCTCAGTACCTAACATAATTATCCCTGTCTAATAAAGGGCTACTATTGCTCCAATTATCAAGAGCACCCATGCAATCAACGCCCAACCCCTACTCTCTGAACTGATCATCGCTTTGTCTCGGCACGTAACCCCTTATAAATGATTGCTCCGTAATACTCCATGTACAGCGACAGTAAGTATTATTAAATTAAAACATGGTAATACACCCGTGTCCAAAAGAGCTAGGAAGAAGGAGGAGAGTAAGGAGCAGGGCACGGTATCAATAACCTCATTCCTTTACGGCACTGAGGAAAAACCAAGGACTGAGACGAAGCCAGCAACCAAGCCGACTGAGGCGAAGGCTGCTGAGACTAAGATCGCCGAGAAGGCCGCTCCTCAGCAATCATCGGGTATTGAGGATGCCATCCTAAGTCACATAATGAGTAGGGGAGTTATTGCTAAGGAGGAATTGATGGCTTGGGGTAAGTCCAAGGGGCTTAGGGTAGCTGATATTCTCAAGGCCATTGAGAACCTAAGTGGTAGAGGTAGGATTAGGAAGAGACTTAATGATAAGGGAAACTTGATCTACGAGTACGTTAAGTAATACCCGGGTAAAACACTGGTATTGAGGATCTATAGTTAATAAGTCCTGTTATTAAGTAGGATGCAATGTACGTGTTAGGATCAAGAGGAATTAGCAAGAATAAGGCAATGAGTCCTCAAGGTAGATCACCCTTGGCAAGGCCTGGGTGAGTCCTTAGGGATGATCCAACTAGAAAATAAGTAACCTCATCTATACAGAGTTTTTAGTTTCATTTATCATTTTATTGGATATGCAATAGATTATAAATTAATATTATAAAATATAGTATCATATTATGAAGAATTAATACTAATTATCAATATTCATATTATAAAAGACATAACTAGTAAGGCAACGCACACGTGACAATGCTAAATGTACTAAATGTTACATCGCAGTTCGTAATAAGCATAAACATGCAGCCCTGATTCCAGATGCAATGGCACCAATGTTAGGGAGTAAACAAGGTGAACCATGGGGGAAGAAAAACATAAAAACACGAGTAAGGCGTTAAGAGCGAGGGCCCGTAGCTCAGCCAGGTTGGAGCGCCCTGGGGCAATCGCCCCGCGTAAGGCTGATAACCGGGAGGTCCCGGTCGCGGGTTAACCGCGGGGAATGTTCGAATCCCGGCGGGCCCACCATTCATCGCTTTTTACTAACACTATGTTGCATTCCATTAAGGTTTGATCAGTACCTTGCCTATTCTCGTGCTACCTTTCATGTGCTCCAACGCCTCGTTGAATTTATCCAGCGGGTATGTGGCCGCTATGATTGGTTTAATGGAGCTCTTGTTTAGTAGTTTTAATGTCTCTGCTACATCGGGTTTGTTAGATCTGACGTTTCCAACTAGTGATATGTCCTTTAATATGAGGTGGCCAAGCCTTAGTGGGTAGACTTCGTCTGGATTTACATTGCCAATTATTACCAACCTACCTCCTGTGCGTAGGCTCCTTATTGACTCCTCAATGGTTGGTGTACCAACTGCCTCAATAACGATATCCGCGCCTATGCCTCCTGTTAAATCCTTAACAACCCGACTAAACTTTCCCTCAGTAATCACGTCATCAGCGAACTGCTTAATGAAACCAGCCTTCTCAGGAGACCTAGTAACCCCTATAACCCTAGTACCCAGGGCCTTTGCTAATTGAACGGCGTGTATACCGACGCCGCCACTTGCTCCGGTCACCACGACAGTCTCACCCTGAGTCAAACCAACCCTCCTGAGTCCCTTGTATACCATTGCTATGACGCATGGAACAAGTACAGCTAATTCATCGGGCACCTCATCGGGTACCTTAACCAATGCATTCCCTGACACCCTGGCGTATTCGGCAAAGAAACCATCAATGTTCTCACCATAACTAAGTGCATTAATGCAGTACGAGTCGAGGCCACGCAGGCAGAATTCACAAACACCATCAGGTTCATGAAGTAATGGTACAACCCTGTTCCCTGATTTAAACCTTGGATCCCTGGACTCAACCACTACGCCAACAGCCTCGTGACCCAATATGACCGGATACTTCATGCGTGGGTAGTAACCAGCCAGTTGAAGTAAGTCTCGGTAGCATAATGCCGCATAATTTATCCTTATTAATACGTCACCGTCATTTAGTTTTGGCATTGGTACATCACGTATCTCGTACTTACCCTTCTCATAAACGACGACGGCCTTCATTAATTAATAGCGAGATTGCTATGTTTTAAGGAATTCCTTAATTACTGGTAATTACCCCTTAAATTCAACTTTAGCTAATTCATAATCGCCGGGTTTCATATTGTATAATTCATCAATGAGGTTTACCTTTAACGAAGCGGGTCCATAGGACCTCCTCTCAGCTTTTTCTGCGGCTACCTCAAACGTGACCAAGCCCTCCACTGAGGTGACTAGGAAGTCCCTGTTCACGGCCATGAAGCTGGCAATTACGGAACCAACCATACAACCACTGCCAGTTATGTACTGTAGCATGGGCGTGCCATTACTAACAATTGCGCTTCTCCTACCGTCAGATACATAATCCCTGGGTCCTGTAATCACAGCAGTTACTCCATACTCCCTAGCTAACTTCTCAGCAACATCAAGATTAGCCTCGCCAAGGGCATCGACGCCCTTGATCATACCTGCCACTCCAGCCAGGGCCATCATTTCTCCACCATTTCCCTTAAGCACACTAACCTCAGTCTCATTGAGGATCCTTAGTACTGTTTCAGTCCTGAACCCAGTTGCACCGGCACCTACTGGGTCCAAGAGAACAGGCACATTATTCTTACTTGCGGCCTTACCAGCCAATAAGAAGGACTCTACCCATCTATCATCAAGTGTACCAATGTTTATATACAACGCATCAGCCTTAGCAGCTAACTCCTCAACTTCCTCTCTAGCATGTGCCATGATTGGTGATGCACCAACGGCAAGGGTTACATTTGCTGCGTCATTCATAACCACATAGTTCATTAGGTGGTGAATTAAGGGCCTTCTCTTCCTAATGGTCTGTAGATCATCCCAATAATTAGTCATCGCATGTTTCAATAACATGCTTATTAATAAATATTAAATATATTATTCATAAGTTAAGAAAGACACAATACGGAGATACACCACATGGAATGCCTTAGCATGTAGTGCTTTGTACATAGTGTCGCTAGGTTTATTAATTTCAGTCCCACATCGATAATGAATGAGCAAGGAACTTAAGAATGAATTTTATGTTTATCATGATTGGCTTGTTGTGTACCGACGACGTTCAATAGTTGGTTAGGGAGTTGGCCAATTGAGTAGGGCTGTGTAGAGACTTGCCGAGAGCCGGAAAAACCATGGAAGGAGAAGAGGAGGACTTGGAGGGAGATAAGGTGATTGCGGATCGCTCTGTTGAAAAAGGGAATGCTTTGGATTTAGAGACTTTGAGCATTATATGGTTAGGTTGTTAGGGAAATGCTCAGGTAGAGGGCATTGATAAAATGAATGTCAAATCTCGCCCTTAAGGGCGGGGAGGGTCAGTGTGAGGTTATGGTGAACATAACGTTGTCTGTTGATGGATATGAGGAGGTTGAGGGTCAATTAGAGAAGCTACACCAAGTGAGGTATTACAATACCTAACAAGTAAGGCAAGGGCAAGGAATCCATCTAGTAATCAGGTATGAATTATGAGGTAAACATTCAATCTTGTTTAATTATATGGTAAAAAATAAAAAATAAAGTTGGAGGCTTGATTTGAGTCAATATGGACGTTAGTTTTTCCATAAATAATTACTATAAAATCATGACAGTTATTTCCCTGTTATTTATGCTTGTAATGCCAATAGGTTCGGTAATGGCTCAGTCAATGCTTGGTTATGAAATTATTAAACCGCAGCCAAGCATGTTCAGTTACATAAACCCAACCACCATAGGGCTAACGAAATACCCAGCTCAGTCTGGGGTTAATGATACAACCGCTGGTATGGTTATATTGTTACCTACTTACTATTTGCCACTTTCGTATAACTTCTCGGCTGGTCAGTTCGTGAATATATATGTCTGGTCCAACCAATCAATATCAATTTATCTGATGAATAATGAACAGTACTCAGCCTTCTCATCGGGTCAATCATACACGTACATTTATGAAGCAGGTGGAAGCATTATTGAAAGATCCTTCTATATCAGCGGTGGCGGCACCTACTACATAGTCATTGATAATAATAATCAAGGCTCGGCCTTCGTACTTTACGAAATAACGGAATCACCAAGCCCTGAAGGACCTAACTTCCCAATGGGTATTGCAGATTACGGACTAGCACTGCTCCAGGGTAATTTGCTGGCTTATGAGTATTCCACGGACATGTTCGTTGGCGAGGTGACAATATACAACGCAAGCACTGCAGAGCCTAGTTACTGCCCGTCACTTGAGGTCGAACCGGGCAATACCTGGTTTAGTACTCAGTTGAACGTGGTTATACTCATTCAAACAGCCAATGGCAATACACAGTATTATTGGTTGCAGGATGTTGTACGTTTCAATTCTCAGAGTGATCAGTTCCAGGTTCTTGATAACATATGGAATGACACGGGTAGCACCAGTGTAATTAATTCTGCATTAATAAGCGGCAATGGTGGAATAACTTCCTCAGGGAGTAACGTGTTTTATTACGATTGGGGCATTGAGCAGCCCCAGTCGGTGTCTTTGCCTTTCACAATATACCTAGTCATTAAGGTTGGGTTGAATAGTAATGGCTACCCATGGGCAGCCTTCGGATACTCAATAAACGGACAAACAACAACATGGTACGACAACGTAACCATAATGATACCATCAAACTACGCAAGCATTACAGTGTCGCCACCCAACCCACTGCTTAATAGGTATGTGCTATTTAACGACGCGGAATTGGTGGTGGCTGGTCCATGGAGTAGTGAATGCACCATTGCCAACACCCTGGGTGTTGAATTGGGTCTCTACTTTAAGTACGGTGATTACCTGGTCCCAATACCATACATGTGGAATTTCGGCATGCACACGGCCGAGTCTATACTTAATGCATCATCGATCTCCATAGGTCCAGGCATGGCGTTTGTAAAAAACGGTAATGAAGAACCAACATACATAATGGGTTACTTCGCCCTACTGACCATCTACAATAGCATTAATGGCGTGACAAACACATCAATAGTTACGCCTGGTACGCCAGTAAAAATCGGCGAGCCAGAAATTATCGTGTTTAATAATGGAACTAGGTATGTACTTCAGGGTTACGTAATCAATGGCAGTGAGTACTTAAGCGCGGCAAGCCTTAGTATAGTCATTAATGGATCAACGAGCATAGACATTGAGTGGGTCAGGCAGTACATGGTTAATGTAACAAGCCCAATACCAATACTGGTAAACGGCAACGCAACAAGCAACTACAGCGGCTGGGTAAACGCAGGCTCAACAATCACAATAAATGCGCCAAAATACTACGCGCTCAACAACAAAACAAGGCTTGCCTTCCAATACTTCTACGTAATTAACTACGAGCCGTACTACACGATTAATTACCCCTACAACTTATCATTCACAATAGACTCACCTATGGCATTCACGGCAACATACACGAGACAATACCTGGTAAACATAGTATCCGCAGCGCCCATCTACATAAATGGCTCAGCGTACACGAACTACACGGGCTGGGTTAACGAGGGATCATCATTAGTACTAACAATACCAAGGTACTACCAACTCAGTAATGCAACACGCTATGTATTCAATGGGAATAACACGGCAATAACGCTTACAGTGGATGAACCGGAGGAATTATCCATAAACCAATGGACAAGGCAATACCTAATAAACATATCAAGTCAATACCCAGTAAACATAAACGGGACGACAACTACGCAATACACCAACTGGCTAGATGCAGGTTCAATAATCGTAGTAAGGCCAAGCACGGTATTCACAGACGGCCTCCTACTTCAGGAACCCGGCCTCACGCTGGTGGTTAACGGCCCCATGACCATTAATATTAAATGGACGATAAACTGGGTACTCACGGCAGCGCTCTATGCGGTCGTAGTAATCATAATAGTCTCAATAATCCTATTGATAAGAAGATCGAGGAGGACTATGCCGTAAAATCCCAAGTATCAATCAATCGCGTATCCCCACTAGCCGAGATGCGGTACTTATGGTACTCACCATTGCCAAGTACGCGGCAGTTACCAACGAAACCCGGCCTGTAGAAGTCAATCACTGTTGATGAGGCGTAAAGCACACCCCCAGGGATATCGCACTGGTAAAGCCTGTAATACGCCTCCCTAGTCTCCCTCCTCTCATCATCAAGAACCTTGTAATAACTACCGACAATTAGCGTAACGTAACCATCCTCAACCAATGCAATGCCCAGATTTGCCCCGGTCCTCACGAACTTAAGTAGCCAAGCAAGATCGTCTTTGGTGATGTCGCCCTTAATACGATTAGCGAGGGCCAGGTTAGCGATGTAGGTATCATTAAACCTAGCCGCGTAATCCTTGTCAATACCAACCTCCCTGGCTATGTCATCCCTATGGAAGGAACCGTTATGAATCATGTAGAGCTCAAAGCCATCCCTAGTCACCGCCCTAACAGGGTGCGTTGAGAATATGTTTTTCGGCGTACCTGTGCTCGCGGCCCTGGCGTGTATCATCATTAGCACCGCATCATCATTATTCACATTACTTAGAAAACCCCTAATGATATTAACGGGGTTATCCATGAATATGGCCCTCACACTCCTATGATGGAATGCGGATGAGGAGACAACATTGACGAACAAAATTCCCCAACCATCCTCATGCCTCTCCTCACTGAGGAATTTCTTGCCGTATGGGTCCATAGACGCTGCCTGCACAAGGCTATTGCCAATACCAACCAAGGTCTCGCCGGCATTATTAAACCTACCAAGGGCGACGGCAAACCTACACATACCCGTTGGGCTATGTAATGGGAATTTAATAAATGTTTTGTGTTTTACAGTTGAACATAAAACTTATTAGGAGATATGCCCAATAAACAATTATCATGTTTACAATAGCATTCATGTCAGCAAGCGGCGGTGCAGGAAAACAACCCTGGCGGTGAACACGGCGGCATCCCTAGCCATCGATGGACGCAAGGTATTATTCATCGACTTCGACCCATCGGCAATGGCAACCCGCGTATTACTAGGTAGGACATTCGACGAGTGCAACCTAAAGACCCTAATGAAAAAGCTCACTGATTATAAAAAGGGCTACTTAAAAAGTATGCCCACAGTTAACGAGTGCCTTCATCAACACGTGATTCCGGGAAATAACGCAGCCTTCTACGTATTACCTGGAGGTAACTTAGACGAAATAAGTAGTGACATAAAGAACGTGCCTGACTGGGGTTACTTCTAAGGTCGCTTATTGATAAATTAATGGAGGAGATGGGGTATGACTTTGATGTAATAATTCTAGACTCACCAAATTGGGTTTATCAATTCTTCGAAATGACATTCCCACTGGCTCCACTCTATGTAGCTATTACGAGGCCTGGTCTTCAGGAAATTAATAAGTTCGTGGACTTCCTTAGAAGGATAATGAACATGCTGTACAACCAGAAAATATTTATCCCAAGGAATAAGAACTATGAAAGCCTAATATCATACGTAGTCAACCAGTATAGATCTAACATGAGAACGCAAGAGATCATGAAGGCTTGGCATGAGGTAAATGAAATCATGAGCAAAGAATTCCCGAACGTACGTCCATTAGTAACTAATGATATGCCTGATAAGTATTATGGTGATGAGGACACAGAATTCGTAGGATTCAGGTACCTAGATGAGATATCTCTAGATTCATACGTAGAGAGTGGTCCATTATACGTAAGGAAACGTACTTCAAAGAGTACAAAGCCCATTAAGCAGTTCGAAGCGTATTATAAATTGCTGAAGCAGTTCGTGTCAGAAATGACGCCGGTGGAGGTGGATCATTAAGGCGTGGGTGTTGAAGAGTGGTAAGGCAATGCAAGGAAAACGAGTATATAGCAATAATTGCGCGTCGACTAAACTGTAGCGAACAATATTCGATAAACCTTGGTTTCATTAACGTAAAACCTGACTTATTATGCAATGGCATTGCGTATGAAGTGGAGTGCGAGGATAAGGTACATTATGGCATTGGGCAAGCCATAGCCTACCAATACGGTGGATTACGGGCAGGGCTCATAGTAATAACGACGAATGAAGACAACAACAAATTGAACCAATTAATGAACTTCCTAAGGTTGGGCGCGCAGTAAACTGGGCATTGAAACCTACATCTTCAAGTGCATTCGGTATGACTGCAACCTACTAAAAACTGAATAGGCAATTAAAATAATGCAAACAGCTAGGTTGCATAGAATATGATAGATAAATTCATAGATAAATAATTAATAATATAATGTGACAATACCAATATTAATTATGAACTATGAATTACTTATAGCGTGTGTGAGTGGGGTCAGGCGCGCGCATGTTTTTCGTAATAATTCTATTTCTAATTAACGTTCAATTACTAATGAAGTAAACTATATAGATTTGTTGTTAATGAATATAAAAATATTTATATCACATATGTCACTTAATATTATTTATTATCGTGGTTGTGTTATTGTCTTATTTTTATGGCTTATGTAAATTATATATAGTAAGTAATGTGAATACTTAATTATTTTGATAAATCATTATTTCAATATGCCATATGTAATATCCGGTGATGGTACTAAGATTTACTACGAGGTAATTGGTAGGGGTGAGCCGCTGGTTTTGGTTCAGGGTTTTAGTTGGGACTTAACCGCCTGGCATTTCCAATGGGAGCTGGGTTATAGGTTTAGGCTTGTCCTCATTGATAATAGGGGTGTGGGCCTTTCCGATAAGCCCAGTGGCCCGTATTCCCTGGATTCCATGGCTGATGACGCATATGCCGTTGTTAGCGAGTTGGGGTTTAGGTCCATTCACCTGCTTGGTTTCTCTATGGGTGGTATGATTGCCCAGGACTTCGTGCTTAGACATGGCGATGTTGTCAAGTCCCTGATACTCTCCTCAACAATGCCCCACCTAGAAATAACCCCTGAGCTTAGGCAGTTCACCGAGATGGCTATTAAGCTTTATGATAACTTCAACATGTTCACCGGTGCATTACAGGTGGCCTTTAGTGAGGGTTGGATTAGTGGGAATGAGCAGGTCTTCCATGAATTAACCAGGTTATTCTTTAACAGGAGGATGCCCAAGGAGGCGTACGTGGCTCAGTTGGAGGCCATGGGTGCAGACTTAACGCCCAGACTTAGTGAAATTCAGGTGCCCACTACGATTATTCACGGGGAGGCCGATAGGCTAATACCCATTGAGAACGGGAGGAAGTTATTCAATGGAATCCCGAACTCAAGGTTTGTCGTTTTCCCGGATGCTGGCCATGCAGTGTATATCGAAAGGCCCAGTGAGTATAATGAGCAGGTTATTCGTCATATTGAGCTTGTGAATTCCGGTAGATTCAGTGAGCATGTTAAGCGTGAGGAAAGAGTGACTTATACATGATTCTTTGCTTCTTTTATTTCCGTAAAAATCACCTAATCTTTACCTGATCCTCCGGCTTAACAATCCATCTATCTATATACCTACTCATGTTCTGAAGAACCACTATCCTACTCGGCTCATCCTCATCCATGTACCTGAAATCACCACCAAGCCTATTAATATCCTCAAGGAGCCTCATGGCCCACTCCCTAACCTCCTCATGCTTGAGCATGTCATTTCTTGTCAATCTGAAGGTTGAGTGGCCTAGGTGCATGTAGGACTTAACCTCGATGAAGTGTGGGTTTCCAATTAGCATCAGTTTTGCGAATTCAGGTACGTACTTGAAGTCATAGTTTAGGCTCCTGATTAGGGTTATCCTGATCACGGTCCTCGTGTTCAACTTACTAAGCAATTCAAGGCTCCTCAACCACCTCTCCCAAGCATCCTCCCTACGCATGACTGGCACATTAATTCTATAGAATAATTCCTTACTTGGCGCATTGCACGATAGGTATAACTGCGTTGGCAATGTGCCTTCTTGCTGTAATCTCTCGAGCATTTCAGGATGCTCGCCATTAGTGACTATGAAGACTGATTTAGTATTTGGGAGGCTCTTGAGATACTTAACCAATTGCGGAAGTTTTGGGTAAAGCGTCGGCTCTCCGGACAAGGATATCGACCAGTGCGTCGGTACCAAGGCTTCCTTAGCCCTCTCCTTGGACTTTGGATTACCGAAATAACCCGTTAACAACCTATACCTCTCCCTTAAGACTCCCTGGATAAGCTCCTCAGGGTCATCAACCAAATCCGTAGTGGGTATGAGAGAGTCAAAGGAATCCGTTGGCCTCCAGCAATATACGCATCTATTACTGCATATCATGCCAACTGGGCTAAACTCGGCACACCTGTGGGAGCCACCTGCCGGTGCCCCATAGAACTTAAACTTATAGCAGCTCTGTCCCTTAACTAGGGCACTCTTTGTCCAGTGGCATAGCTCGACCGTTGAATGGTTGTATATGCCGTAACTAGCCTTTATCAGTCTTGCCTTTGTCTCGTCAGTGATCCGTATCCTAATCCTGCCATTAACCTCACTAATAATGTGATACTTCAGCGACTCCCTTACTGTCTGCTCAATTTTCTCCATTATTATCAAGCCATTATGTCCTAATTTAGAATATAAACTTTTATCTAGTCATTAATTTAGCTAAATAATGCCACCACCAATCCTTCTCCAAAGCGCGAAGTACCAGGTCGGCGTGGTTAATTCGCTAATGCTAACGGACCTATCGGGCGTGTATGGCTTAATGTCCAGTATCGGCGTACCATCAAACAGGTCAAGCCCAGAAACCCTGAGGAACCTGCCATCCCTACCAACAAGCCTAACAATACTAAGGCCAATGGGGTTTGGCCTGTGTGGCGAGTCGGACGCGAATACGCCAACCTCGGGTAATTCATCGAGGCTTATCCCAAACTTCACAAGTCTCCTGGGCTTAATCATGAGGACGTTCCGCTGCTCCCTGGTGACTTTATTAAATAGTGAGATCAGTATTATGTGTGAGAAGCCGTCAATGTTCCTCAAACCATCAACAAACTCCTCAAAAACCTCAATAACACCATCAACACCCGTACTAGACGCCCTCACCGCATCATCACTGAGTCCATGTCTAACAATACCAATTGGTCTCAAGAATAACCCTCCATTACTCACCACGAAGTACCTGGATAATTCATTATAGGCGTCATTATCCCTAAGTAATTCAATTATTAGGGCACTTAACAATCCATTCTTCTTAATTGTGCTTATGACCTCCTTAATATCCACAAAACCATAGTTGATACGCGCCACTTTAAGCATTATTTCATTATGTGAAGAATTACAAGCACCGTATATCGTAGAATTGCATTAACAATGTAGTACTCCATATAGTTATCACGGGCAATGACATAACGCGTTAGTAATTTAGCTGGGGCTTGTACGTAATAGTGATGGTTAGTAATTACGGCTATTTTGAGCAATTCGATGAAAGGTTTGCGAGGATGTATAGGTTCTTCGACGTATTGCTAATATGGAGTTATAGGCTGACGGCAAATATCCTTAATAGGCTTGTGAAGCCGCCAGCGAAGATACTTGAGGTGGGACCTGGCACAGGGAGACTAGCCAATATATTGAGTAATCGTGGTTACCACGTGGTTGGCGTTGATGTAAGTCTACCAATGCTTAGGCAGGCCAGGAGGTTTTGGAGACCTGATTTTGTAAATGCGGGGAGTTGGGCAATACCAACTAAGCCGGGTAGGTTTGACGCTGCCGTAGCCATGTTCACACTACATCACTGGGGTGACCATGCATCATCTATTAGGAATGTCTATGACTCATTAAGGTCTGACTCCGTGTTCATTGTCGCTGAGGCCAATGCAGATAGAATTGGGACATTGGGAAGCCATTCATGCAGTGAAAGATGCTTGGTGAATGTATTGACTCCCTACTTTAACGTTAATTTCATTAGATCGTTTCCACTAATAATAGCCATTGGTAAGAAGTTAAAGTAATTAATTACGGCATAGACTCAGCAAATGCATGAGCGGCTTATATGTTAGTAAATTAAAGAGAAGAGCCTTGAACGCACTTCGCATTGCCGAGGGTACTGATGATTTTGATTTAGCCATGTTCCTCATAGAACAAGCAATTCAACTTTACATAAAGGCTGTTTATTTTGAGTTGTTAGGGTCTAAGGTTAGGGGTCATGGCATTAGGGAATTGATCGGCGTGTTAACTAAGGGACTTGGGTCCCAGGGCTTTAGTGAATTAGTGCGTGAGTTGAGGGATTTTGTGGTTTATAATAGGGATATACTGATAATGCTTGAGGAGGCGTACACCGAGGGTAGGTATGGTGAAATTAGCTATGACATTGATGATATATCTAAAGCACTTAATGTGGCTAAGGAATTAATAAGATTGTTAGATAGGGTTGTTAGTAATGTCAAGTTGGGTTAGGTACCACTTCGAGCACTTAAGGAGGTGGAGAGAGTATGCAGTGGCGGTTATGAGGGCTGCCAGGGACTTAATACCGGGTGTTAGGGTTTTTGTCATTGGTGGGGTCGCCGAGGGTAGGACTACGGTCCTTAGTGACATAGACATACTAATAATCATACCAGGAGGAGTCACCGTGAATAAGGGGAGGCTTTATAGGGACATTCTCATTAGGGCTATGGATGTCTACGGCCTTCCCTGGGATGCACCCGTAGAACTACACATTGTTAACGATGATGAGGGCAGGTATTATTTTGAGTCATCAAGTAGGGTTATTGAGATTGATGATGGCTCTAGGTAAAGCAGCCGTGCCTTAAGTAATGGAGTACGTAACCCACAGATGCACCTTCAATTGCCGTAACTGATGCAGCGACTATGATGTTTATTAATGGGGGTGGGTCGATTATTGTCGTAAATAGGGCTAGGATAATTGCTAAGGCGAGCTGCGATAATGCCAACGCCTTAAGTGATCCCTTATTCACCATGCACTTAATTTCCCTCTTGATTTCTAGTTGACTTTTCATTAATAATTATATTATTTATTGTATTTATTTAAGCATTTCTTAGCGTATGAATAATTATGCATACCTATCACGCATAAAATCAGTAAGTACGTTACGTAAAGTCTCCTCATTAACTATGGGTGTGGTGCATGCGGAATATGCACAGACATACGCCAACGGGCTCCCTTTTCTCCTGTATTCATTTACCATAGCCCTTATTGAGTTATCCATTAATAAGTCGTCGACGCTATCACTAATAATTGGGATCACCAACTTACCTGGCCTAAAGGTCCTTAATGCTGTCTTTAAAAGCCTCATGAAATCGTCATTGGCATCACCAACAATTACCACCTTAGGCGGATCCCTCAAGTACCAATCAAGGGCTATGAAGTATGATGATGTCGCAGTACCGTACCTCATTGCCAGGGAGTATAACGCCCTTATTCCGTTATTAACCTCCTTGCTGAACTTGTCAATGCCAGTCACCCTATATAGGTTCATTAAAGCAATCAACGCCAGGGAGTTTGGGCTCCAATTCGGCGTGTCTGCAATGGGCTTTATCCTTAGCGTCATTGGCTCATCGGGCATGTCCGTATCGTAGAAACCACTATCTGGCGCCCTAAACTTATCAACTATGTCATTACCGAGCTTAATCGCGAACTCCAGGTACTTCCTATTACCCGTATGACTATACGCCACCAACGCGGCTAGAAGCGTGTAGGAATAATCCTCCAGTAAACCTGGTAGTGAAAGAGTGTTGCATCTGAATGCCCTACGTAATCCATCATTTCTATACATGTTATTCATAATAAAGTCGACAGTCTTTAACGAATGTTCAATTACGTCATTAATACCCATATAATCACTAGCCATTGTATACGCGATGGACATGGCCGAAGACCAGCCGGCGTATATTGTGGTGTCTATTCGAGGGTTCTTTCTTTGGCTCCTTGCATTAATCATCTTACTTATTGCGGAGTTAAGCAACGACCTAGTCATATCAATGCTAATACCCAACTTATTAGCGACCTCCTCAATACCTAATGCTCTGTGTAAAACGACTTTCTCATTACCCTGAAACCTAAATACGCCGAAGTACCAATAAATAACATTGAACTCATCATTCGATAACAACCCCCTCAACTCATCAACACTCCATTTATAGTAACCACCCTCATCCCTAAAGTCAGCATCGGCATCCTGACTGGCGTAGTAACCACCGTCGGGGTTTGCCAACGTACCATTAACATAATTAATAATGCCCGCCCCAATTTCTCGTAACTCATTATCCATGGTAACGGCGTATGCCTCGGAATAATTCATTAGAAGCTCAGCATTATCAATAAGCAGCTTCTCAAAGTGTGGCATTAACCAATCACTATCCACGGAATACCTATGGAAACCACCACCCAGCTGATCATAAATACCGCCCCTCCCCATCCCTATTAACGTTTCACGTACAATGTTGATTATGGCATTACCCGTGTAAAAGCCCCTATAGAGTAATAATGCGTGGTACGTGACCTGGGGAAACTTAGGCGCCATTCCAAAACCACCATGTTCATGATCATACATATCCATGATCTTAGTCACTACCTCATCCACAACACCAGTGTCTAAATCCTCAATGGTAATGGAGACATAGGAGCTTGTTATTGCATTGTTAATCTCCCTAACCAATTCACCTATCTGATCCCTCTTACTCCTATAAGCGTCAAGTACAGCCCTTAATACCCTAACCATACCAGGTAAGCCCATGTCGTCCCTGGGCGGGAAGTAGGTACCGGCGTAGATAACCTCGCCCTTAGGCGTTGCGAAGGCTGTCAATGGCCACCCACCCTGCCCAGCAATTAATAATGCAGCCTCCTGGTACCTCCTATCAATGTCAGGTCTCTCATCCCTATCCACCTTAATCGGTATGAAGTAATCATTTATTAATTGGACAACCTCTAGGTCCTTGTATGTGGTCTCATCCATAACATGGCACCAGTGGCACCACCCAGCACCAATATCGATTAGTAATGGCTTATCCTCATTAACGGCCCTCTCAAAGGCCTTAGCGCACCAACCCCACCACTTCACCGGACTGTTCAGGGTCTCGAGTACATAGGGCGATTGCGATTGCGTAAGACATCGTATTCTCTCATCAAAGTCCATTAAATCAGTGTATGCGAGTTTATTAAAAAGGGCGTTTACTAAGTTTAGTAGGTGTTAACACTGTCTCGGTAGTTTAGGGTTCCTTACCGCGCTTAATTGGAGCACCATGATTTAACCAGTCAAGCCAGGAACCAAGGTAAACCCTAACCCTACTAAAGCCGAGCAGTTCGGTTAAAACAAACCACACGAGGGCTGACCTACCACCAGTCCTGCAGTAAAGTATTATGTCGTCACTTGGTGAAAGCCCGTAATTATCAACCACCTTCCTAATCTCATCATGATCCCTAAACCTATTGGTTTGGGGTTCGAGGAATAGGTTCCAGGGCATGTTAATGGCGCCCGGTATGTGGCCCCAAATATCCATGTCATCACCTATGTACTCACAGGGAGACCTGGTATCAATAAGTAGTGTATTACTGCCAATATTGTTATTAGTGACTAGCTCGTATACTTGATCGAAATTAACGAAGTAATCCTTGAAATTGACGGTAATATTTAGCCAATTCCTTGGATCAAAACTACCTTTATACGCATGGCCATTGCAAGTGCATAGAGGGCCCTTATGTATCAACCAGCTTATTTTACTGCCGTTAAGTATTGACACGTGCCTAAATCCAAGGGCTTTAAATACCATGTAGGCTATCGCGGAGTGCCTATTATCAATCTCATCAAGAAGAACCACATGTCTTTCCCTGGCAATACCCCTAGTTACTAAATCAACCATTAATTCATAATATCCCTTGATAATACCCACACCATATAGCAAATCACTATAAAGGTTTAACAACATAGATTTTGGTATGTGCCAACTAAGGTATCCAACCCTTGGGTTCTCATTCACCTCAACCGCAATAGGGGAATTAGAAATAAACGGATTTGCATCGGTTCCAAAAGCCCTTAGCAGTTCATGGGCTTCGATTAATGGTTCCACGACAATGCAATGGTATTATGCCTTATAAGTACGAATTATGAATGCATTTTTTGCATATATTTATATAAATAAGAATATAAATAAATTAAAAATGCGCAAAAAATGCATAATTAGCACTAATATATTAAATTCTGTATAATTATGTGATTAATGGCTGAGGAGAGGAAATTGGGTATTGTATTCGCATCGGGCGCCGCAAATAGGATCTGTTGCCTGGTGATTTATGGCGCAGCGGCACTGGCGGCCGGCTATAAGGTCGTTGTTCACTTGGTTAATGAGGGTTTGGTCGCCTTTAGGAAGGATGTACTGCCAAGGCTGAATACCCAGGACTTAGGCGTGACAATGGGGCCGGCAATGTACGTCCCTTACATAGAGACGTACTTAAGGAATTTAAAGAGCGCCGTGGAGAAGGGCGAGTTTAAGGACTGGTACTCATACATAAAGGAACTTAAGTCAATTTATGGCGATAAATTCAAAATATATGCATGCCCACTTGCCGCGCAACTCTATAACATAAGAAAGGAGGATTTAGTTGATATAGTGGATGAGATTAGGGGTGCGGAGTCCTTCCTTGAGGAGGCCTATGGAGGACCAATACTGTATCTATGAGACAGATTGATCATTGAATATTACTTAATTAAAATCATTACCGTTCTACTTGCGTTGTACCTTAAACCCAGGTCTCGTTAATTCCTTAAGGTTAAGGATACTATCAATCTCATTGTCGCTAAATCCCAACTCCTTAAGCACATCCCTAATGCTACGACCCATCATTAATTCCCTACTTAATTCGGTAGCTTTCTCATAACCTATCATGGGCGTGATCATTGTTATTAAGGCTAGTGATCTCTCGGCGTATTTACGCATGACATCTATATTGGGGACTAACCTATCAATCACAAGTTCTGCGAACTTTCTAATCCCATTACTTAGGATGCTCATCTCCATGATTATGTCATAGCCAATGACCGGTATACCCATGCTCAACTCAAACTCCCCAAGCATTGAGGCATACTCGATTGACTTATCAAGGCCCAATATCTGCGCTATGGCCTGGAGGAGGGACTCCACGGTAACTGGGTTGGTCTTACCAGGCATTATGCTAGACCCAGCAACCTCGCTCTGTGTAGGTATATCTACCTCATTAAGGCCTGTAAACGGTCCCGAAAACATTAACCTAATATCCTGACCAAACCTGTGAAGGTCCAGTGACAATACCCTAATTGCACCTGATAGCATTACCAAATCGGTGAGTAATTTCATGGACATGAATGGGTTAACCTTTATGAAATCCAGCCCACTCACCTCATTAATTACCTTAATAACCTCATCACCAAAATTTGGATGTGTATTAAAGCCAGTACCGACCGCGGTACCGCCGATTGGCAACCCCTTAACGAAATTAATGACGTAATCGAGTAATTGAACGTCACGTAGAAACGCATCTAGGTAGCCAGATAATTCCTGACCGAGGGTTATTGGCAACGCATCCCTTAGATGTGTTCTACCGGGCTTAACAGCATCGCTAAACTCATTAATCCTCCTACGCAGTGAGACTATTAAATCATTAATTGCAGGCCTTAATGACTCCACGTACTCCATAACTGCGGCAACCCTAATGGCCGTGGGTACAACATCATTTGATGATTGGCCAAGGTTCACGTGATCGTTAGGATGTACCTTAATACCGAGATCTAAATACGCGTGCTTGGCAATGATTTCATTAATATTCATGTTTAAGCCGGTGCCAGAACCTGTTTGATACACGTCAAGTACTACTTCATTATCATACTTACCACTCATTAATTCTTGGGAGACCTTCATTATTGCACCACCAACATCACTACTTAATAGCCCAAGCTCCACATTAACCTTGGCTGCGGCATACTTAATGAGCCCCATTGCCCATATTATCCTACGCGGAAACCTAGTACCCGTGTCCAGGTAGAGATCCCTCGCCTTTCTTACAAATTCCATGATAATACATTCAGGCATATATTTAATAATGCGATTACTGAATTCGCGCATTTAAACCGTAAAGGTATGTCTTAAGAATGCATGAACTATGACAAAAATCTTCGAAGTATACCCATTAAGATATATCATATGTCTAACGGTATTATAAAATACTATAGATATGTATAGAAGCTAATATTTTTGTTCATAATTTAAGATAAATAAATACAGTTTTATTAATGTTAGGAATGCATGCATTAACGTGAGGAAGACAGCCATTCACATAATTGGGGGTAACTGGACAAGGGATGGAGCAGGCGTTAAGCTATATAGGGTATTTGGCGATACACGTATTGCCGAGATAACAGACCCATTTCTACTCCTTGATCATTTCGGCTCAAGAGATCCTAATGACTATATGATGGGGTTTCCATGGCATCCGCACAGGGGTATTGAAACAGTGACCTATTTATTGAATGGGGAGGTTCACCACAGGGATAGTACAGGGAATGAGGGAGTTATTGGTCCTGGAGATGCCCAGTGGATGACTGCCGGCAGTGGTATCTTCCATGAAGAGATGCCAAAGCCCATTAGAAAAGTTACATTGAATAGCAATGAGATTTACGACACGGAGGTTAACGGCTTTCAACTTTGGGTAAACCTACCCAGCAAGTATAAGATGAGGGTTCCTAAGTACAGGAACGTCCTCAGGAAGCACATACCAGTGGTTGAGTTGGAGAGCGGTGGTAGGGCCGTGATTATTGCGGGAAAAATTAGGGTGAGTGGTTATGGGACTGTTGAGGGGCCAGTTAATGACTTAACAACACCAATACACTACTTAGATGTTCAATTGCCCGAGGAATCAACATTCAATTATGAAGTTAATAATGGATATACTACATTGATTTATATGGTTGATGGTGAAGCATCCCTTGACCAGTGGCATGTTGCTAGACGCGGAGAGCTTTTTGTCTTAACAAGAGATGGAGATGAGGTTATAGTGAGAACGAGCGAGAAGCCCGCTAGATTCTTATTAATGGCTGGTAGGCCTATCGGTGAGCCAATTGCATGGTATGGACCCATAGTAATGAATACCTGGGATGAAATAAGAAGGGCCTTTGATGAGCTGCGAAGGGGTACGTTCATTAAGGCAAGGCCTGAAGTCCAGGATTATTAATGGGGTTAAGGTAATGAAAATGAAAAAGAATAAATTCAATACTTAAGCGATATATATGATGAGTACTAATAATTTAAATGATGCCATGCTTACGACGTTAGAATCCCTATTTAGTGCATTAGCTGATAGGACTAGGCTTGAGATTGTGCTATTTATAATGAGAAACGGAAAGGCATCAGTACAGGAAATAGCCCGTGGCATTAATAAGTCACAATCATTAGTGTCTCATCACTTAGCCTGCCTTAGGAACTGCGGTATAGTTAAGACAGAGAGGAAGGGTAAGTACGTTTACTACTCATTACTAGATAATGAGGTTGTAAGTATAATTAAGTTGGCTGTGGAACACGCAATGAAGTTTAGCCAATCAATATTAGCGTGTGAAATAATTAATGAGGAGAAAAATAGAAATGAGATAGAAACTCGGGTAAACCTTACTTAGTAATTAACCAACTCCCACTACATCTAATAGACCATTTATGGTGTTTGATAAGTCAACATTACTATAAATTATCCTTCCATTGGGAGATATTAAGTAGTAGATGTCTGGATAACCATGCGGATCATATGCTTCAGTCATTTCAAGGCTTGCATAACCTATTATGAACAGCCTTGAATTATTACCCGCAAAGTATTTAACGAATATACCTACTGGTGTTCCTGAGTAGCCTAAGTCATTGTATGGTTCGAGTATTATGACCGTGACATTCCTCGCGGCTAATAACTGTGCATAATGACTTAGCGTGAGAACACCGTATGCGCAACTACTACACCAAGTGGCTGCGAAGTAGAGTAATACGTAGTGTCCGTGGTGAAGGAAATCCGATAGATCCACTGTGGTTCCATTATCCAGCGTAAACTGCGCATTTGGTGCGTAATCACCTACTTTTATTCCTACATTGACCACTGATGAATTATATAGTACAATTATGAGACTTAACGTAACCACGGTAAGTATTACTATGATTATTACGTACAAGAGAATGCGGGTATTCACGATCATCACCTAATGATCGAACAAAAACATAGTCTCTTAGATGATAGATACAGGGAATAATATGCAAGTATCAGCGCCAAAACCATTATAACAGGATCCCGCTCAGCTATGAAACCCATTATCTTACCATTAATAGTTATGGCTATTAATGAACCGCCTAACGCGGAAATCAACATGGGTATGACTGCACCACAACATAGGCTTGGCATAATACCTATTATTGAAGCGACTGCACTAAGTCTAACGCCCACCGGGCGCATTCTATGACTATAACTATATATGCTAATCGCAACGGATATACTTAAAGCCCAGGATAGAGCTAGGGAATAAACTATGGAATAAATGACATAGTAATTACCAAAAAATAAGAAGCCAGCATTTGATTGAATGAGAATAAATGAGTATGTTAATGATAATACTATAAAAAATACCGTGGTTAATAAAGCATACTTAACGTCATGAAATATCATAGCCCAAACCTTGAATATATAACTTAATCGTTCAGCCATTACACGTTCCTAAGCCTCGGTGTTTTTAAGTTATTCTAACATATGAATATTTGTTCATCTTTAGAAGGATTTATAAATATCCGTTCTTAACGTTGTGAGAGGAATATGGGTAAGCTTAGATCAAATATAGGTAGTGGAGATAAATTGGTCTGTGAGAATTGCGGTGCTGAATTAACACCTGAGAGGATATATGTGCATGAAATTAACGGAGCTAAGCATTACTTTTGCTGTGAGCATTGCGCCCATGAGTTTGAACGTAAATTGAGGATTGCTCATTGATGGTGCTTACTTAATAAGTAATAATGGTGACTGAATGATGAGAAAACTCGTTATAATAGGTTATGGCGCCGCCGGGTTTGCAGCATTAATTAGAGCAAACGAACTTGGAATAAAACCGGTATTGATAGGTTATGGACCACTGGGGGGGTACTTGCATTAATGTTGGCTGTGTACCCTCTAAAACCATTTTACGCATTGGGGAGTTGTATAATTACGTAAGTAAGGTGCTCGGTCATGAACACTACCCTGAGTTTATGGAGATATTTGCCAGGGAAAGGGAGGTGGTTAACGAGCTTAGGCGGTTGAAGTATGAGGATGTACTGGCTAAGTATGACGTTGAGCTTGTCAAGGGTAAAGCGTACTTCACATCATCAAGTACCGTTAAGGTTAATGGCAAGGTCATAGAGGCAAGGAGGTTCATAATAGCCACGGGAGCATCGCCGAAGATACTGGAAATACCAGGACTTAAGGAGGTTGGGTATTGGACTAACATTGAGGCGCTTAATCCTGATAGGAAGGTGGACTCACTAGTCATTATTGGGGGTAGGGCCCAGGCCCTTGAATTCGCCCAGATGTATAGGAGGCTGGGGGTTGACGTCGCCATAGTACAGAGGAGCCCGACATTAATACCTGACTGGGAACCTGAACTTGCCCTAGAGGCTCAGAGGATGCTTGAGGATGAGGGAGTGTTGGTTATTACTAACGCCAAGGTGCTTAGGGTTAGTAAAGGTTCAGGTAAGGTCGTAATTACGGATAAGGGTGAGATTGAGGCTGATGAAATACTATTTGCCACCGGTAGGAGACCAAACATTGACTTAAATCTTGAAGCTGCAGGGGTTAAATTAAATGATAAAGGCGGCATACTCGTGGATGACGAATTAAGGACAACAAACCCCCGCATTTACGCGGCGGGTGACGTAATTGGTGGTCCAATGCTTGAGGCATTGGCTGGTAAGCAGGGTGTTGTGGCTGTTGATAATGCCGTACTTAATACGCACAGGAGGATCGATATGATGAGCGTACCTCAAGCAATATTTACACAACCCAACCTGGCCAGGGTTGGATTAACGTTTATGGAGGCGAGTAAGGCTGGGATTAATGCTGATTATAGGGTTGTTTGGATGAGGGATGTAGCCAAGGCACATATATTGGGTGATACCAGGGGCTTAATTAAGATGATTATTGATAAAAGTAATATGAGGATAATCGGTGTGCATGTGATGGCGGAGAACGCGGCTGAATTCATAGATGAGGCTGCCCTTGCAATTAGATTGAGGGCTACGGTTGATGATATTATTGATACAGTACACATATTCCCAACCATGGCTGAGTCCCTTAAGCTGGCTGCTCAGGCCTTTCGTAGAGATATTAGTAAGTTAAGCTGTTGTGTGGATTAATCCTACTTTTAACGGCTTTATATATTGGGATAATGAGATCACGATTTTAAGAATTAAGTCGTCTAGGTAGATTACCGCAATAGAGATTCTGAGTACACCCATGCTCAACCATTTACACCATATAGCCCATGTAACATCTCTTAATGATATCATTAATTAATGCATCATCGAATAATCGATACTGCGCTATCTTCATTCAATTCTCCGGAGTAATAATCTCGGCATTCATCTACGTTATAATGAACCCAGGCATCACCAGCATATTAAATAATACCCTCATTACGGACTTAACCCACTTTCCTTCCTTATTAGGATATGAAGCGCATGAACAGGATGGGTCATGCGTGTTAATGTAATAATAATAGAGGTAATACTGTCTATCTATTAAGCAATTGGGGATATTTTATTTATAATAGTTGTAGATCATTGTGGTATGGGGAAGTACGCATTTGTAATACTTTGTAACCCGGATGACTTATCAGAGTCCATAAAGGCTGCCCATGCCCTTCATTACGCGGTACAGCTTAAGCGTAAGGGACATGACGTTTTAGTATACTTTGATGGGCTTGGTTCAAGAATACCGATAGCGAGCGCCAATAGCCCATATAAGGGCTTAAAACCTGCCTATGACGAGGCATATAGAGAAGGCTTAATCTATGGCGTTTGCGGCTACTGCGCATCACCACCGCATCTAAACATAAGGGATTCACTACTCAAATTAAACATTAAGCTGATTGGTGATGAGGAGCATCATGAGGATATATCAATGTTTATTGATAAGGGCTACACCGTACTCATAGTCTAGATTATAATACTATATTTTGTTTCCATTAAAACTAAAAATACGTGTGATAACCGACTGACTGGGTATAGATCACATCATATTGTTAAGATATTATTGAGAAACTTGAAAACTTCACTTTTAGATTTATTTAAAAGTAAAGCGCTTGATTAACTTACCTGATTCTCGTATTCCTTTTTGAAAATTATTAATTCATGGAAATAACCGTTAACCATACCCTTATACTCATAGTCTAATTTCTTCATCGTCCTTATTATACTCTCTATTGCCTTGAACCAGTCATCATCATTAACCAGCACTCTCAGTCCATAACCTGGCCTTAGCTTCTTCACTTCACTTAATATTGAGTAAATTGGATGTCTAAGCCCTGCCTCGCATGACTCATGACTATCAAACACCAATGTCTCGATTATCTCCATAGATCTCACTATATCTTCATCTTCATGATTTAAATTATTTGATGATCTATGCAAAATATGCATATCCAAACAATTTTATTGATTTGATTATATTTGAATTCATTTGTATGGATTACGCACATCCAGAGGTTCTCGTGGATACGGAGTGGGTTGTTAATCATCTAAAGGATCCTAAGGTCAAGATAGTGGAGGTAGATTATGACCCAAGCACCGCATACTTTGTGTGGCATATTCCAGGAGCATCGTTACTGACATGGAAGGATCACATCAGGCATTCTGTACGTAGGGACTTCGTGGAGCCTGACCAATTTGCCAAGTTCATGGAAGAGCGGGGGATATCAAATGACACAACTGTCGTGCTTTACGGAGATTATAATAATTGGTTTGCAGCCTACGCCTTCTGGGTCTTCAAGGTTTATGGGCATGAGGATGTGAGGCTATTTAATGGCGGCAGGACTAAGTGGGCCAGGGAGAATAGGCCGACTTGTGGTGGGCATCAGGAACCGCATTATTACAAGGAGACTGGCGCTAAGTATGTGGTCAAGAGGGTTGATTGGGGTGGCCATAGGGTATACGCATGGGAGATACTCAATAGGTTAAACAAGGGTGAGGTCGGTAAGAGCCTAATGTTGGTTGATGTTAGATCCTCTAAGGAATATACGGGTGAGATAACGGCACCGCCTGAGTACCCTAATGAACATGCGCAAGTTGGTGGCCATATACCGGGTGCGATCAATATACCCTGGAGCCTAGCCGTTAATCCAGACACGGGCGAGTTTAAGATGCCAGATGAGTTGAGGAGACTTTACGAACAGTACGGAATTACGCCAGATAAGGAAGTAATAACCTACTGTAGAATTGCCGAGAGGGCATCCCACACTTGGTTCGTATTGAAGTACCTATTGGGTTATCCCTCGGTTAGGGTATACGATGGTTCATGGGCAGAGTGGGGAAACATGGTTGGTGTTCCGATAAAGAAGGGTCAAGAACCTTAATTAAACCTTAGTAATATTGAACTATTTACCCACTCTTAAATCATTAATATCATTCCTATTAAGATTAGCCATATTAAAGGCTAGGTAATGACATGGTATGGTTAATGAGCAATCCCCATTACCAAGTGACCTAGTCATCTCAGCAGCCCTTAAGCATTTACCCATACTCCTTAATAGCTCAATCAATAATCCAAGGCCCAATCTCACATCAGGATCATTCAAAGCCCTTATTAGACCAAGGGCACCATCCACGGGTTTTATCTCATGATTAACATTAGTGGAGACACCATATAATGAACATAGTATGCATCGCATTGACTCCTGTATCGTAACCCTCAGTTCATCCTTATCGTAGGTACTCATAACATTAAGCACATAATTTATTAAATCATTTATTGTTAGGCCTGACTCAACCATCTAATGAATCTTTTACGCAATATATTATCTCTTTTCACTAAGTGTGTTATATATGAATTGCAACATTAAAAATCATAAATTAATAACACATACACATAATTACTGTGATTAAATAATCATCAGAATAGGAATTGCCACCAGGCTTAAAGGTTAAAAATCAATATTACATTGCCAATCTAATGTTAAGTGAGTTGGGCAATATTGTTCATAGCATTAAGGGCTTGGTGGATGAGGGAGTAATCGTCTCAAGGAGGGTTAGGTGGTCAATGATTAGGTTAGCCAATAATGAACCCACAATAGCCAATAACTGGGTTACCCATGAAACAACGATATATGTCGCCAAGTCAAGGAAGTATTTAACGGCATCACTCTCGACAGCTGACATAAACGCTATTAAGAGCAGGGTCCAGGGATTAATCAAGGAGTTAAGTGACATACCAGAGGATGAGTTCTACGTACCGTTAGTCCATGGCGAGAAGCCAAACCAATTAATTGGTAAGTATGATAGTAAGGTTGAGAGCGAAATTGATAAATTGATTGATGGGTTAAATGAGGCTATCCAAGCGTCACTCAGTGAGGGTTCACAGAGGAATGCTGGCGCAATGACCTTCGGTATTGAGGAGCGTTACTATGTTGATAGTACTGGGCTTGAGCTTGAGGATAAGGCCTCATTCGTTACACTCACAATTAGGGCATTTATTGATGATTTAACCGCCACATCAGTGTCAATATCCAATACCCTCAATGGATTCAAACCAAGAACCGCAGGTACTGAGGCAGGTCACTTGGTGAGCCTGGCTAAGGATTTACCAGAGGAAAGTGTGAGTAGTGGTAGGTATGGTGCAGTTCTTAGTCCATTAGTATCGGCCCATTTATACGGTGTAATGACAGCCATGTGGTTTAATGCTTACTCAGTAATAACGGAAATGTCAGGCATATCTAAGAATGATATCGGTAATTCAATAGCCAGTGAGGACTTATCAGTGGTGGATTTATCAAATGATCCTAACGCCTTTGGTTCGGAATCCTTTGACTACGAGGGCAATAAAACAGTTAATGTGGAGGTAATAAGGAGAGGCATACTCGCTGGGTTACTGCATAATAATAGGACAGCCGCCAAATTCAACGTAACAAGCACAGGCCACGCAGTTGGTAATTGGTTAAGGCCTAGGCCAAGGCACGTAGCAGTAAGTATTGGCCATCTACCAAATGATATTGAGGTTATCGCGACAGAGCTTGGGAATGGCATTATAATCACTAACAATTGGTATACGAGGTTCCAGAACGTTAGAGAGGGCATATTCTCTACCGTAGTCAGGGATGCGGCGTTCCTAGTTAAGAACGGTAAGTTGAGTGCCAGGGTGCGCGGGTTAAGGATTGCGGATTCCTTCAGGACATTACTTAGGAACTTCGTGGATGCGAGTAAGGAGACTAACCAGGTCTATTGGTGGGACTCACCATTACCAGGCACTGCACCGTATGTATTAATTAGGGATTTAAACATATCAAAGGGTTAATGTGGGGCTTTCAAAACTTTAACATTGGTTACTCTAAACGTGGATCCACCTAAATAAACAGGGACTCCCTGTTCTGGATTACCCTTGCCGCAGGTCCCTGGGTAGAACCTGAGGTCATTGGCCACGGCGTCCACGTTACTCCATAATGTCTTCGTGTTGACTTCAATAAATGGTTCCCTAACCATGTACTTCAGGTTCCCATTCTCTATGTAGTAGGCCTCGAAACCCCCATAACGCCCAAACCAGCGTTTATCATCAATATTCCACTCAGTATACGAAGCAATGTATAATCCCCTCCTCGTTTCCCTAATTACTTCCTCAGGCTTCCAATTACCTGGCGCTAGGTATGTGTTTGCCATCCTTGGTATTGGCTCCTTATCGAACTCGCTAGCCCTAGCGGCGGCATTGCTTGTTAACCCGATATATGATGCATACTCCCTATTCATTAGGAATTCGTTAATCATGCCATTCCTAACCAAGAACCTTGGCCTGGCAGTGACCCCCTCTTCATCGACCAGGTAGAAGCCGTAGCTATTGGGTATTGTTGGGTCATCAATTATTGTGACCAAGTCACTACCAATTTTATAACTACCTAGGTAGTCTGGCCTTGTGTACGACTCACCGGCCTCGGCACCCTCCCTACCCATGATCCTATCCAACTCCAGCGGGTGGCCTATACTCTCATGAACCATTATACCCGCTAACTCAGGGCTTAGCACCACATCCATGGTCTCATCATGAGGAAGTGGCTTAGCCTTGTCAAGTACGTCCTTAATAACGTTGACTTCCCTGTCAATATCATCCTCAATATCACTCAACACCTCAAAGCCACCTGAACCGCCAAACTCAATGTTCCTCTGGGCACTGCCGCTCTGTGAGTCATAGGCTATTAATGAACCGAATAGGTAAACTCTAGGTATCCTGCTCCTAACATAGGCTCCATCACTTGTGATAAGAAGTTTTTCGGTAACGGTAGTGCTTAGGAATAGGTTCCTAACCCTAATCCTGGACTCAACCTTAGTGTGAGTATCAAGCTCGCTCAAATACTTGATTAGATACTCATTAGATAAATCCTCAACCCTAACCCTCTGACTAACATCATATGCAACCTTAGCAAGCCTCTCCCTGCTAATCGACACCTTCCTCTTCCTAAGCCTAGCCACGGACCTAGCCAGAGACACGGCCCTACCCACGGCGTCCCTAACTGAATCCCAATCAGTGCTGCTCGTTGCAGCGAAACCCCACATGCCATCTACCAAGACCCTAATCGAAACACCACCATAGGAGTAGCTACTTAATGATTGAAGCGTTCCATTCCTAACATTGACAAACCTAACGGTATCAACCTGGTACCTAACCTCAGCATACGTGGAACCACTACTTAATGCGAGATCAAGGGCCTTGATCATGGTATCCTCAGATAGGCTCATCAAGTACTAGGGGTTGCCTGGTTTTATAGATATTATGTACTGTGCCTATTACCTAGGTTCCTGCAGAGCATGTTATAGTAGGTGCTTGGTTGTGGGATGTCTCTTATGATTATTATCCTGTTACCTTGGAGGACCAGGTATATCGAACCACAGTTAAAATGTTTAGCAAGTATACCCTGGGAAACAAAGCAATCAATTATTTCCGAGATGCTTATGGACCTATTTCCTGTTAAACCCTTTATGGTTATGTGGTTCTCATTTATACAGTATGTATGCATTTGTTTCCACAGTACATATGCACCAAGTAGTATGTACCATAGAATTACGAAGATTATGTAATTTATGACCTTTGATGGTATTATATTGAGGAATAATGAGAAGATTATTAATATTATTGTGCCTTTAATAATTGTCTTCGTGATCACAGGCTTAATGCAATTATTGTAACTTGGCATTTAGGCATTGTTAATGAAGTAAGACTTTAAAAACAATTAGAATCATATATTAAATCATTAAATATGGCGCTTATTGAGGTCAGGAACTTAAGTGTGGCCTATAAGACGCCGCTTGGTATTGTCCATGCGCTTGAGGACGTCACCTTTAATGTCAATAGAGGTGAATCATTAGCAGTTGTAGGCGAATCCGGAAGCGGTAAGTCAACACTTGCATTAGCCGTGGCTAGGCTACTACCGCCAAACGCGGTGTATGTTAATGGATCTATAATGTTTGACGGTCTTAATCTATTGAGTATGGACAATGACGAGGTTAGGAAAATAAGGGGCACCGGCATATTTATGGTGTTTCAGGAGCCAGCCACTAGCCTAAACCCTGTGTTTAAGATCAAGGAACAATTGCTGGAGGCATTAAGGGTAAGGTATGAGAGGGAGGGTAATAGTTTTGATGAGCATAAGGCCATTGATGAGATAATGAGAGTTCTAAGGGATGTTAGGATGACCGATCCTGAATTAATAATTGATCGATATCCTCACCAATTATCTGGCGGGCAAATACAGAGGGTTATGATAGCCATGGGACTCCTCATGAGGCCTAAGTTGTATATTGCTGATGAACCCACGTCGGCGCTTGATGTTACTGTACAAGCGCAAATACTTAAGCTACTTAGGGATCTAAAGAGGGAATATGGGATTTCAATTCTATTCATAACACATGATATAGCGGTTGCATCAATAATAGGTGATTCAATCATGGTATTATATGCTGGGCAATTAATGGAGTTGGGTGCCATGAAGGACATTATTTATGAGCCAAGGCATCCATATACGCAGGCATTGCTGAATAGCATACCTAGGGTAAGTAAGGCTGAGGGTAAATTACCAATGATAGGTGGTTCCGTACCCAACCTATTGAATCCCCCGTCAGGCTGTAGGTTCCACCCAAGATGTCCAAGTGCCAAGGATGTATGTAGCAAGGTGGTTCCAAGTCTTGTTAGGGTGGGTAATGTATATGTGAGGTGTCACTTGTATGGTCAATGATGTGATCATAAGCACTGAGCACTTGACAAAGGTGTTTTTGGCCAAGAATTATGGTATAATAAATAAGATACTAATGGAAAAACCGCTCTTTGTTAGGGCCGTGGATGACGTAAATATTGAAATCATAAAAGGAAAAACAACGGCACTAGTTGGCGAATCCGGAAGCGGAAAAACAACATTGGGCAGGTTGTTGGTTACGCTTGAACGCCCTACATCAGGCAAGATATACTTCCATGATATTGACATTACTAGTGCAAGAGGTAGGAATTTACAAAACATAAGGGCAAGGCTGCAAATGGTGTTTCAGGATCCGTATTCAAGCCTTAACCCGGTAATGAAAATTAGGGACATAATAGGAGAACCACTAAGAAATAGGGGCGTTAAGGGTAAGGAACTTGACGAAGCAGTGGCTAAAATGATGCATGAGGTTGGCTTGGACTTCTCATCATTAGCAACAAGAAGACCAAGCGAATTATCAGGTGGACAAAGACAAAGAGTTGCGATTGCAAGGGCTTTAATCACTAATCCAGAGTTCGTGGTTCTTGATGAACCAACCTCGGCACTAGATGTCTCTACACAGGCCCAGGTACTTAATTTACTACTTGACTTACAACAGCGCCATAACCTGACATACCTACTAATAACCCATAATATAGCTGTGGCTAGGTACATGAGTGATATCTCTATGATTATGTACATGGGCAAGATAATGGAAATAGGAGAGTCTGGGGTAATTCTCAAGGAACCGTTGCATCCATATACGCAGGCTCTCATAGAATCAGTACCTGATATAACCAAGCCGGATTTAAAACCACCAACTGGGGAGGTCGGTAGTCTCGTTAGTCCACCAAAGGGATGCAGATTTTACCCAAGATGTCCCTTTAGAATGGATATTTGCAAAGAAAAGGAACCGCCCATGATGAAAACAGAGAAGGACATTAGGGTTTCATGCTGGTTATATGTAAAGAAATAACTTCATACAATGTCCGTATTATGAAATGCATTTTTCACATAGAATTAATAATTAGTGTAATAATTATTTTATAATTGAATTGAACATGAAAAACTTAAAAACTAATTAATAATTATAGTTAGTAATATGACGAGAAGAGGACTGTCAAAAAGCGCGACAATAGCCATTGCAGTGGTTATAGTGATAATAGTGATTGGTGTGATAGCCTATATGTTATATAAACCGCCTACTAAGGTCTCAAAACCGGTCACGCCGTCGAATGTTACAACGGTCACTTCAACAACGACCACCACAGTAACGCCGCCATCAAATAATACACTGGTTATTGCAGAGACGACACCACCAGATAGCTTAGACCCCGCAATAGCTGCATATACCCAGGACATGGAGGTATTGTATTCATGCTACCAAACATTGGTAATATACAATGGCACAGATCCATCGACTTTCTTGCCATCCCTAGCCTACAACTGGACAATATCCAATAATTATCTCAACTGGACCTTCCACATAAGGCAGGGAGCATATTTCCAAAATGGCGACCAAATAAACGCAACAACTGTTTGGTTCAGTATTTATAGGTCAATAGTCATGAATCAATTTGGTGCGTTCAACTTCCTCGACTTGCTGTACAACGGGACAACGGCCAGCATGACTGGTTATGCCACTCCCTGGGGTGTTTGTCGTGCTATGGAGCAGATCTTTGGTCTTCAGTTTCCGAATCCGCAGACCAACTTGACTGGATATGAGGAGGAGTGTGCCTATGCCTTGGCAAATGTACTAAGTAACTTCAATGTGCATAACCAGTCAATAGTGGAATTAATGGAATACCCGGACCAAGCGGCAGTGGTTAAGGGACCATATGAAATACAATTCAATCTGCTAGCGCCATACTATGACTATTTAGGTGTGATGGCTGGTTCATGGGCCATGATTGTTGATCCAACATTTGTTGACCAAAATGGTGGTGTTCAACCAGATTCAACAACATCCTACTTAAGCACAAACATGCTTTGTAGCGGGCCATATACGCTTAAGCAGTACATACCGGGTGAGGAATTGGTACTAACGGCAAATCCAAACTACTGGGCTGCGAAGAATCCACCGAACTTCATGCTAACGCCAGCCCATATTCAGAATATAGTTATTAAGTACTACACGAGCTTTGACGAACAAATATTGGCATTCAAGACGGGATCTGCGCAGGCAATAGATACTAGTCCACATGAATCACCGCCACCAATATATCTATCAACGGTTTTATCAATACCAAACATAGTCATGTATGGACCTGTCTGGTCAGGCGGTGACGTATTCCTGGTATTCGACACACAGAGATATCCATATAACTTAACCGTAGTGAGGGAGGCATTTGCATACGCGATTAACACTACGGAGATAATAAATACGGTACTAAAGGGATTTGGCGCTCCATTCCTTGGTCCAATACCACCATACCCATCCAACCCATATTACAACCCAGGCAACCTGCCTCTATATCCCTATGATCCTAACAAGGCAATTGAATTACTAGCGAGTGCCGGGTTCCAACTTACATTACCAAATGGGACCGTAATTAATCCAAACGGTAAACCATTAACTGTACACCTATGGTACATAAGTACAGACTTAACATTTACGCAGGAAGTTCAAATGGTACAGCAAATGCTTAGCAACATTGGTGTTAATGTAATACTCGAGGGCGTGCCTGTGAGTTACTTAGTTTCTGCGATGGAGAATCCACCAACTTCACCGCAATACCCAGGATTCTTCCTACTTGATTGGTACCCAGACTGGTGGGACCCAGTGGCTCAGGAGGCATGGTTCATACTAAATGTTGATTTCGGAGGCATTACTGGCAATGAGGCTTGGTACAATAACTCACTGGTCAATACCTTGACCACGGAGGCCGTATTCACGACCAACATAACGCAGAGAGTTGGATTTATGGAGCAAATCTACGCCCAGGTATATAAGGATGTACCATATATATGGCTATATGAACCAGCATTCTATGGCTTTACATACAAGTATGTTTGCGGTGTACTTGTCAACCCATTGATTACTGGTTTCTACTACCCAACAATGTATCTCTATAACGGGACAGGTACATGCATAAACTATACACCAATATATACAACAACGGGTAGTTCGTAGTAAATATTATCCAAATAAATGAGTTAAACTTAAAAATCAGCTATTATTTTTTGTAATAATGGGTCTTGCATCTTTTCTAATAAGGAGGAGTATAAATATGGTAATTACGGTGTTCGGTGTGATATTCATAATGTTCATAATAACCCATGTAATAACCCCAAACCCAGCAGTCGCATGGGCAGGTCCGCATCCTATACCATCAATAGTTGAGGCAATAACTAAGGAGTATCACTTGAATGATCCCGTTTATGTTCAGTTCTATTACTTCATAATGGCCGTACTAGAAGGAAACTGGGGTGAGGACCCCATGTACCACCAACCAATAATACAGTTAATAGACGTTTACTTTCCAAGGACTCTTGAGCTTACGATATTTGCCATGATCGTTATAATAGTAGTAGGTATCCTGACGGGCGCTATAGCTGCTGTACACAGAAATACGCCAACGGATTACACAATTAGGGCATTCTATCTAGTGACTTGGTCTATGCCGCCATTCCTCGTCGCTATGCTTCTTCAATTAGCAATAGCATACGGATTGAAACTCCTGCCGGCCACTGGGCTTGCGAATCCATTGTTAACCCCACCAAAGCCAATAACGGGTATGCCAACGGTTGATGCATTAATTGAGGGTGATTGGGTATACTTCTGGTCGAGTCTTAGGCATTTAATTTTACCGGCTACCGCGCTGGCTCTTGTGGCGTTTGGTATAATATCCAGGCTCATTAGGAATGGAATGATTGACATTGCCTCAAAGCCCTTCATAAGGACTGCAATAATGAAGGGACTTAAGGAGAGAGATGTTGTTTTTAGGCATATGCTGAGGAACGCGCTTATACCAGCAATAACAATACTGGCGTTAACATTTGCCTCATTACTCGCTGGGGCGGTTGTTATTGAGGACGTATTCTCATGGACAGGAATGGGTTGGCTACTAACACAGGCTCTTTACCAGCAGGATTACCCCTTGGTGATGGCTGGGACGTTCATAGTAGCCATTGGCGTAGTCATACTAAATCTAATAGCTGATATATTATATGCCATTGTAGACCCGAGGATAAAGCTTGAGTAGGTGGTACTATGTCAACACAAGTTACCATTACCAGAGAACGCAGACAATCAACATTAAGGCTATTCATGACCTACATGATTCATAACCCACCAGCACTAATTGGTTTTATAATAACGGTGGTATTCTACGGTTGGGCAATAATAGAAGGAACCCTACAATTACTAGGTATGGTTCTCCACAACCCAGTACTTGGATGGGTATTACTACCCTATAATCCCTTTGCGGTTAAATACGCTGCTGCCTTTAAATCACCATCTATTACTCATCTATTTGGTACCGACAATCTAGGCAGGGACTTATTTAGTGAAATACTCTATGGTACGCCAACCGAGGCATTAATATCAATTCTCGTCGTGGGCTCGGCAATTCTCATAGGAGGCCTAATAGGCATGATCTCTGGATACTTTGGCAAGTACGTCGAGGAAGCTGGTATGAGAGTTACTGACATGTTCTTGGCATTTCCAGCAATAATACTCGCACTTGCAGTGGAGGCAGCCATAGGTAGGGGCGCCATAAATGCCGCAATAGCCTTAATGGTTGTCTGGTGGCCAACCTATGCAAGGCTCTTTAGGGCTGAGACCCTTAGGGTGAAGACCCAATACTTCATTGACGCCGCAAAACTTTCTGGCTCAAACACAATGAGTATAGTATTTAGGCACATATTTCCAAATGTACTGACCCCAGTCATTTCCTATGCAACGATAGACCTGGGAAACGTAATACTATCGTACTCAATAATAAGCTTCCTAGGCTTTGGAGTACCACCACCATACCCAGAGTGGGGTAGGCTCGTGTCCGAGGGCTTCCAGTACTTCCCAGCACCAGCCTGGTGGTACGCAATAATACCCGGCGTGATAATAACAATAGTAGTAATTGGACTCGCGCTTCTTGGTGATGGAATATCAGAGTACATAACAAGCGGAGGCATAACAGCATAATACCTCAATTCTTATAACCAAAACCATTCAGTAAGGATGTCCCTCATCAACATCAGGGTCTAGGAATTCATCAAAGAATAATAGCATTACTAAGTATTTAAGGCTTTCCCAATTTATGAAACATCAAATTAGCCACCAAACCTGCTAAGTGGTCAGGCATCGAACAATCTAACTCTCTTATTAACATAAGTGCTCATTATTCACGTGCTTATAGCATTTATCCCAAGGTTAAAGTCAACAGTGATCTTTCGCTTCATTGATCCAAATACTGGGCTCTCGCCACGACATAGCCATGAAATCAACCCTAATAGGTCACTCCTTATAATTACGTAGCACTCAGTGACTTCTTAACTTCATTAATTAACTCCTGAATGATGGGAAGTCTAGCCCTAACGTCACCAATGTCAATCCTAACCTCATGAAATCCGTTTACGTGTAGGAAGTAAGCCGTATCCCAAGCTCTCCATGCAGTATCTCCTAATCTACGTGCAGCCTTGTCCAGTAGGCTTATGGTCCACCTGCCCTTACTTAAGGCCTCCCTGGCCTCGTCAAGGCACCTGTCAATCGCCAAAGCCTTAATTGCCTCCTTAACCGCCTTGTAAAGCTTCTCACTCGACTGAACTACATCACCCTTACTAACAAAGCCTAAGCCCTCATTAAACATGGTCAAAGCTAACTCGGCATGAGCCTTAGCAGCACTTGGTGGGTCAATGTTTAGGTTTACCGTTAATACGTCAATTATGTAATCAATATCTAATCCATTCCTCCTAAGGATATTAATTATAGTCTCAGGCAACTCCACGCTAATTAATTGCCCAAGATACTATAAAAGCCTTCTTTATATGCGATAACTTAAATTGTAAATTGAATGTAAAAGAACCACAACAAAAGATAAATAATGAACCAAGGGTCGCTTTTCATAAAAATATAATCCATTACCATGAACTAACTATATATCATAACATACTGTAATTGCGATTCAATGACTGACGCAGAACCTGGATATGAAAACGGTCATGGTTACGAGAACTGTAGGAATTGATTGTAAAGTGGTGGGCCCGGTGGGATTTGAACCCACGACTTCCGCCTCTACACGGAGCCTACGGGTCTGGAGCCCGCCGCTCTGGGCCTTGCTGAGCTACGGGCCCTGTTAGGTTGTATTCATTGTTTGTTTTTTAAGTTTTTTGCGGTGCTTGGTGCGTGTATTGCTTAGTATTTGTTGTAGAATGCCTGTCTTAGTGTTGATCCTACTAGTCCAATTACTGTCCTTGCGTGTGGTATTGGGAATCCGTAGAAGCCGTGGGTTACTCCGTTGAATCTTACGGTTACTGTGGGCACTCCTGCCTCGGCGAGTTTCACTGCGTAGGTTTCTGCGGAGTCTCTCAGTGGGTCGTACTCGGAGGTTATTACTAGGGCTGGCGGTAGGTTGCTTAGGTTGTCCACGAGTATTGGTGAGAACCTTGGGTCGAAGGCATCCACTGGGCTCTTTAGGTAGGCTTTGTTAAAAAATGCCATGGATTCACGATCAAGGAATAGGCCTGTGGCGTATTCCCTAACTGTGTATGATGCCAGGTCGACCCCTACGAATGGGTTTATCAAGACTTGATACTTAAGGCTTGGCCTCAGTCCCTGGTCCCTGGCCATTATTGTCACTACGGCGGTCAGGTTACCGCCAGCACTGTCGCCACCAATTGCGACCTTCTCTGGGTCGCCATTAATCTCCCTCGCGTGCTCGAGAACCCATTTTGTCGAGTCGAAGGAGTCAATTACGGCTGCCGGGAATTTATGCTCAGGGGCTAGCCTATAGTCCACTGAGATTACCACGCAGTCGCAGGCAGTGGCTAACTCCCGGCATAGTGGGTCATAGGTTTCCACGTCGCCGATGACGAAACCACCGCCGTGGAGGTAAATGAGAACCCCAAAATTAGTGCCTTCTCTGGGTACATAGACCCTGGCGGGTATTTTTGCTTCAGTGCCTGGTATGGTTATGTCGTAGACCTTATAAATAGGTCTCCTTGGCTGTGACGTGAAAAACGCCCTAAACATCTTCCTGAACTCATCAAGTGGTATCTTGGTCATTTGGGGCATTACCTTGTTCAGTTCCTCAAGGATTTTCCTAACCGCTGGATCCAAGGGCATATATATCGGCTCAGGTTAAGACTCTAAAAGTGTTTGCTCTATATAGGCATTAAACTAATATAAAAAAGTACCATTAATGGCTCCAACCCCGCCTCCTCCTATGTCTATGCCTGGCTGGTTCTGGTCTCGATATGATGGATACGAGGGTACTAGATGCAGTATCAGCATCAAGCACAATTACGGGCCCATCCTCCCTCTGAACAAGGACCGGGCCACAGGGAGTACTTATTAGTACTTTAACAACTGAACCAGTCGTTAAGCCGAGGTCTATTAACCTATCGCTACTGGGCTTGACTATTTTCACCAGTGAGTTGTTTGGTGCTCTATTTATTGGTATGTGCTCGTTATTTACGTTCATATTGAATTACCTTAATGCAATTAATGCCATGTGATACGCCGCGTATGCTGATCCCAACGCTATTAGGAATTGTAAAATCGTGTTGATCACCGTAAGCCTTAAGCCTACAACCTGCTTCTCGGTAATTAACGTTGCAATGCATGGTGAGTAGAAGGTTGTAAAAACTATCAGTGCTATGGCGGATGGCAGCGAAATAAATGATTTAACCGCATGAATAAGCCCACCCTCCTCAACACCATACATTAAAGCCAGAGTGCTTAATACAACCTCCTTAAATATATACCCATAAACCAACGCCGCAGAGAACTGCCAGGGTATGCCTATTGGGCTTAACAATGGCGACAATGCATTACCTATTATGCCAAGCCACGTTTGCCTCAGGAGCACGGGATTATCAAGAGCCTTTGGGCCTATTACACCACTTGGTCCACTTATCGAAAGGAACCACATTACTATTATAAAAATCACTATTAACGCCCCAGCCCTGGAAATGAATTCATAAGTATAATGCCAAACCTTCTTAATGAATGCCTTATGTAAGGGTAATACTAATGGAGGTAATGTGTAGGAATACGGCGCTTTTCCACCTATGAACTTTAAATGTACCTTTGAGAAACTCGATATAATAATCACGCCGATTAACGCCACTGCATAGGGCAGTACCACTACAAGGCCCATTAAATGTGGTAATACTGCGGCGGCTATTAATGATATTATCACGAACCTGGCGGTGCACGGTATGTAGGGGATCATTAATGCAGTGAGCATCCTATCCCTAGTACTTGGCATGGCCTTAGTGGCGGTTATTGCAGGTACGTTACACCCAGAGCCGGCGATTAAGTATATTAAACCCCTTGAAGGGATACCAACACGCCTTAACCACCTCTCTATTGGGAATGATATTCTCACGATCAATCCTGAATCCTCTATAAACGCTATTAGGAGGGCAACCCCAAAGACGTAGGGTATAAAGTCTATTAATGTTGATATCCCATTCCACACCCCATCAATAATTAATGACCTAATTAATTCATTGGTTACGTAATACCCAACAACATCATTTATTGGCAATGAATTAAGGGCAGTTGATAATAGGTCCACCAGTGGTTCTAGAGCGAGGAACACGGTCTCAGCTACTACAAATAATAATAAAATGGAGATGATTGGTCCGTATTTAGGATTCATGAATAATTCATCATACCTACTGAGCGAGGGCTTTCCACTCTTTATAACAAACCTATTAATAAGTGATCTTACAACATTCCAGCGCATAGCCGCGACATAACTACTTACATCTTCAATCTCTCTACGGGCGTTCTCAATCAACTGCCTAACATAATCATTATTCAATAGGCTACCTATTATTTCCTTCGCAACTGGGTTATCACTGATCACCTCTATTGCAAGCCCCCGTGATATTCCGAGGGTATTAGACAAAGTCTCTATGTATTTCTCAAGTTTTCCGTAATTAATAATATGCGTATTACCCTGCCTTAATTCATATATCTTAATTATCATATTCTTCAATTTACTCAACCCGGCGCCCTTAGCAGCTACTGTAGGTAATACAGGTATTCCTAAGGCTTTACTTAATCCTTCAATGTCGTATTGAAAGCCCCTCCTAGATGCTAAATCCACCATATTAAGAACGAGGATTACGGGCCTACCCAGCTCAAGGATTTGAACAAGTAGGTAGAGGGTTTGTTCAGGATCAAGTGCGGATCCGACCGCTATTATGCCGTCATAGTCATCCCGTAATATCTCCCTGGCAGCCACAGTCTCATCAACCATATTGGCTCTGAGGCTGTAGGTTCCTGGTAAGTCTATGATTGATACTTTAATTCCGTTAATGTTGTATTCAACTCTATTTATTGAAACCGTGGTACCTGGGTAATTGGCAGTCCTTATGGTAACGCCACTGAGTTCGCTGACTATGGTGGACTTACCACAATTTGGTATACCAGCAATTAGAACCTTAATGTTATTATCATGCATTTACTTATCGGTTATTCATAATGATGAGTTACTTAAAAGCTATTCTTTGGGCTGAATTAGGGTAGCCCTAACAGAAAAGTTTATAATTATCATTAGGGTAACCCTAATAATATGCAGAAAATCACATTCTCAAGGAAGTCGCCTAGGGTATGGTTACTGGCAGGCATTATATCAGTGGCCATAATTATTGCCATAATGTCAATGCCCGAAGTACTCGAGCCCCTTGCTAAGTACATAGTTAAGTCCATGGGATCCTACTGGCTGATTGCAGTGCTCATTGTTGGAGTGATACATGGTTTGAAGCCTGATGAGCATACCTGGCCAATAACGGTGACCTATGGTTTAATGCAGAGAAACGTGAGAGGTGTTATTACGGCTGTTTCCGTATTTGCCAGTGCCCTGACCCTAGTGTGGACTTTGATGAGTGCCTTAGTTGGTGAGTTAATGGGTTTGCTTAATACATCGGTTCTTGACCCGTATGTTGACATAATTGTTGGAATAACCATGATCGGAATTGCCACATACTTGGTGTTTGGGAAACACAGGGATCACCATGATGTTAAGACCGCGGATTACAGACTAATATGGATTCACGGCTTAGCCGCAGCATTTGGCGGTGATTTCTTCATAGTATTAATTCTGACCATCGTCATTGTTCCCATGATCACGACTGGTTTATCATTTCTTGTTGGTTTCATGTTCGGTTTCGGTTCTTGGCTAGCCCAGACCATCATAGTGCTGGCCATCTATAAAGGTGTGGTTAAGAGCGTTGGTGATTGGAGCGTTGTGGCTGAGGCCGGTAGGATTGCCCTTGGTATATTGGGCCTGTTCATGATTTGGCTTGGCGTTTACTCGTTCTTATTTCCCAATGATTAGGGAAGCATTATTTTTAAACAGGCACTTGGCCTTGAGTAATGTGGTTACTATTGAAAGTATTAGGTTAAGGAGTTACTTGTTTAATTATCCTGTTAGTAGGCCTAGGAGGCTCAGGTCAAACATGCTCATTAGGAATATGGTTGCCGAGACAATGCTTAGGTCTGATGACTTCGTGATGCCTTTATTCATTAGGGAGGATATCAGCGAGCCTGAGCCCATAAAGTCACTGCCTGGACAGTATAGGTGGCCTCTTAATGATAAGTTGATTAACTTTGTTGATCAACTAGTTGGTTCTGGCATTAGGTCAGTTATTTTATTCGGCATACCCGAGCATAAGGACGAGTGGGGTAGCTCAGCATATGAGGAGCATGGTGTGATACAGAGGGCCATTAGGTTCCTGAAGGACTCCTTTGAGGATAAACTCATTGTCATGGCTGACGTATGCCTTTGCGAGTACACAGACCATGGCCATTGCGGAGTCGTTAAGAAATTACCCAATGGTAGGTATATAATTGATAATGACTCAACAATAGAGCTCTACGCAAAGACTGCGGTGACCTATGCAGAGTCTGGTGTTGATGTCGTTGCGCCTTCGGGCATGATGGATGGGCAGGTTAAGGCGATTAGGGAGGCCCTTGATAGGGCTGGCTTCAATGATATTGCAATAATGGCTTATAGCGCTAAATATGCGAGTTCATTCTATGGTCCATTTAGGGAGGCTGCGGCCAGTGCGCCTAGGTTTGGTGATAGGCGTAGTTACCAGATGGACCCGAGGAATGCCCATGAGGCCCTTAAGGAGGTTGTCATGGACATTAATGAGGGCGCCGACATTGTCATGGTTAAGCCAGCAATGCTTTACTTGGATGTCATTAGGCTCGTGAAACAGAACTTCCCGGAGATACCCCTGGCTGCTTATCAGGTCAGTGGTGAGTATGCCATGCTCAAGGCGGCCATAATGAACGGTTGGCTTGATGAGAGGAAGGCGATCCTTGAATCACTGATTGCCATTAGGAGGGCTGGGGCTGATTTAATAATTACGTATTTTGCAAAGGATGCCGTTGAGTACCTCAGCGAGGTTGATCGATTATTCTAGTAATATAATTAATTCTAAAAATAAGTATATTTAATAAATACTTATTTTTATTCTAGAGAAAGCAATATAAATACCCCTAGTCACAATATGTTGATTCGGTATGGATATAGATCGTTTCCTCTCGGATAGATCAAGGTTAATGAAGGCCTCAGAGATTAGGGAGTTATTGAAGTGGGTTAATGAGAATGTGATTTCCTTTGGTGGCGGGATGCCTGATCCTTCTTCCTTCCCTGTTAAGGAAATAATGGAGATTACGAGGGATGTCTTGTCCGCCAAGGCAGAGAAGGCGTTGCAGTACGGCACGACTGGTGGTATTTTAGAATTGAAAGAGGAACTCGCGAAATTCATGGGAAAGGTGGGCATTAAAATTAATGGACCTGAGGATATTATAATTACCGTGGGAAGCCAGGAAGCCCTTGATATAATAGGCAGGTTATTCATTAACCCAGGGGATTACATAATAACAGAGAGTCCGACCTACCTAGCTGCGCTACAGGCCTTTAGGATTTATGGACCTAGGATGGTTGGTATTCCCATGGACAGTGAGGGGGTTAGGGTGGATTTGCTTGAGGAAGCTGTCAGGAAAATAATTAATGATGGTGGCAAGTTGAAGTTCATTTATGTAGTACCTACGGGGCAAAATCCAACAGGCATTACAATGAGTGATGAAAGGAGGAAAGCACTACTTGATGTTGCCAGCAGGTATGACCTGGCCATAGTTGAGGATGATCCGTACGGCTATATATACTTTGGGGATGATGAACCACCGGCTAGGCTTAAGGCAATGGATAGTGAGGGTAGGGTTATTTACCTATCCACATTCAGTAAGATAGCGGCGCCTGGGCTTAGGCTTGGTTGGGTTGCGGCGAGTAGTGAGGTGATTAGGTGGTTTGAGCTTGCCAAGCAATCCATCGACCTGCACACTTCGACGCTTAATCAATACATAGCCGCCGAATTACTAAGGAGAGGTGTCATTGAGAAGAATATACCAAGGACTAAGGAGATATATAGATCGAAGAGGGACCTAATGCTCCAGGCATTGAGTGAGTACATGCCAAGTGGCGTAAGTTGGACAAGGCCATCGGCAGGTATGTTCATTTGGCTAACAACGCCTGAGAGGATAGATACGGGGGAAATGCTGGGTACTGCCATTAAGAAGTATGGTGTTGCCTATGTGCCTGGTAAATCATTCTATCCCAATGAGGAGAGACACAATGACATGAGGTTGAACTTTACGTATCCAACGCCACAACAAATATTTGAGGGTATAAAGAGACTTGCTTTAGTTATTGCTGAGTATTTAAATGCATAGGGTTTCTGTTTAGTTTCAATTCCGTTTCAAATGAGTTCGGCAATTCCAATGCGTTGTGTTTTCCATGAATCCTTATAAGTTACCTTTAATTTAGTTAATCGTAATGTGGAATAAGGATCATGTAATTAATAATGATGGATCAAGTATTAATAAATTGTATGGGGATATACTCGGGGTTATCGAAAAAAGTATCAATGAGAATAATAAATTGATAATGGTAATGGGCACAAAACTAAGTTATAATGAATTAATAAGCAAGCTTTTCGTTGGATCATATGTAGTAATTATTGATAAAGTTAGGAAGAGTGATGTGATGATCAAGGTTAATAATGTGGAGAGCATGGTTAGTCCACCACCATCAATAAGTGGTGCGGAACCTACGTATGTGAAGGTGTCTGGCAGTTTTGTGGTAACGAGAATTATGGAGGGTGATTCGTATAAATATACAACAATGCACATAATACCTACAGTTGGCAGTTTAGTAATATATCCAAACAGTAATATTATTAAGGAATTTCTCGGTTTAGGTGGTGATTTAGTACTTGGTATGACAATGATTAATGGATATAACATACCAATGTCGTTAAGTAATGAAATTGTAAGTAAAGGTCTGTTGATAATTGGCCAACCTGGATGCGGTAAATCTCTGCTTATTAAGAATATAATTAATGGGCTCTATATCACAAAGAGTCATAACAATATCGTAATACTTGATAGAACTGGTGAATATCCCAAGGATCTTGTGAGACATGGCATTGGCGCATCAATATTGATGCCAATGGACCTAATGAAATTAAATAGACCAATTGACCTAGATGAATTAAGAAAATATGTTATTGATAAGTTACGAATGCTGGGCTTTAATGGTAAGACTAAGATAACGATGGACGTCTCTAAGGAAAATGGCATTGATTTTCACATAAACTTCCTAAAACAGGAAATTGGCGAACTAATCGTCTTCCCATCATCAATCAGGTTTAGGTGGTTTATTGAACGGGCAATTAATTACCTTGACCCAGAAATAAGGTATGCAATATTGGAAATAATGATAAAAGACGAAAAGGCGCTAAGCACAATACAGAGCTTCATCAGCGTACTGAAGGACTCCGAGCTGACTAATATGGTTGGTAAGGGATCAATTGGTAAAGCCATGGAACTGGCATACCTACTAAGGGACTCTGGGTACTTTGATGCCTTAGTTAATGTTGGTAGTGATAACATTGATCTCTCGATCTTCAGTCCGATCAGGGTATTAAAAGGCAGGGTTACAGTCATTGATCTTCATGAGCTACCGGAATCATTGATGAATATTTATGAAACTATCCTCATAGAGGATATCATTGGGTGGTTTAGGGGCTCCAGAAATAATAGGGTCGTTATTGTTGTAGATAATGCCGAGGGGCTTGCAAATGATAAGAATGTACTGAGTGCCTTAATAAGTAACATGAGGATCGGTAAAGCCCATGGAGTATCCTTTATAGTGTCCACAAGAGTTCCTATACGTAAAATATATACAGAGTTTGGAAATATTGCAATCATGAGAACAAACACTGATCCCCTAAGGCTTGGGGGCTGTCAAGACGATACCGGCCTGCTTGATAAGGAGTTTCTTCTTGTCTCCCCATTACTAAACATTAATTGTCTAAAGGGGTCATTGGCGTAATCCTAATTAACCCTGCCATGGTATCTGATCTCAGTGACAACTTTAATAGCTGAATTGCCTCCGTTAAGGAGAATCGATAGCATAAATAATTACTTAGGTATGGTAGGTAACGTAGTTGATTATATAACTCACATCGACATTCCTGACTCTACGTTCGCATCCCCATCAGCAAACTCAGTGCTAATTGGCGCCTTAATTAGGCATAGGTTTTCTAACGTAGAGGTTATGGCTAATATTAGGATAGCTGATCATAATAAGGTTGGGCTCACTGCATTAATTATGGGTGGCTTAGCCAATGGTATTAGGAGTTATCTATTGATGAGGGGTGACTTGGGCCCAGGTGTTACTGCAGTTACTGACTTGACGCCAGTGAGCGCCATTGAGTACCTAAGGAGTACAGAACAGGTTAATGAGGCAAGGCTTGGGGTATCAATATCAAGTTTTGATGAGAATTACATAAGGGATAGATTGAGGGTTAAACCTGACTTTGCCATGCTTCAATACACCCTGTCAATGGATGATCTGAGGAAAGTGGCGATAATAAGTAGGGAGTACGGTATTGATGTTTATCCGCCGTTATTAATAATAACAAGTAAATCTGCAAGGACCATAGGCAGGATTCTAAACATGGAGATTACAGCTAAGCCAGACCCTGTAGGTGATGCCCTTGAGAGGGCTCGAGAATTACTGCAATATTTCCCAGGCATTTATTTGTCATCGCCTGGCGATTTTAATTCAATTATAGAGGTTGCAAGGGCATTAAGGAAGTACCTATGAATTCTCCGATTCCTTGTCACCCTCCTCTTCGCCCGGTAATTTAAGTAATGATCTTACTTGCTTCTTGGCAGGGGCTTCAACCCTAGACTCAAGCTTATCCTTATACATGGCAATTATAGTATCGACAATGCTCAGTATAGCCCTTGCGGTATCCGAGGTTGAATACTTCATTAGAAATGGTTCACCCTGATCGTTTGATTCTCCAATTCTTGGGTCAAGTGGTATCATGCCGAGATACGGTATGCCGTACTTATCCGCCATTTCTTTACCAATTAATTTCCCAAATATGTAATACGTCTTACCTGAATCAGGGCAATAGAAACAGCACATATTCTCCACAACACCAGTTACTGGTACTTTCACCTTCCTAGAGAAGTCAATGGTCTTCTGTACAATCCTCCTGGAAACATCACTTGGTGCGGTCACTATTATACTACCGGTCATTTCGTTAGCAAGGGTTTGGGCTATTGTTAATGGCGCGTCGCCTGTGCCTGGCGGTAAATCAATAAACAATGCATCCAAGTCACCCCAAACTACACTACCCAGGAAGTCCTTAATTGCCCTATCAACCAATGGGCCCCTCCAAATGACGGCGGTGTCATCAGTGGGTAGTAGGAAGTCCATGGAGACCACCTTTATGCCGAATGGCCCCTCAGCAGGTATTATCTTCTCATCCTCACTAAGGTAAAGATTAGCGCCAACTAGACCGAGTAGTTTTGGTATCGTCGGGCCATAGACATCGGCATCAAGTATGCCAACCCTGTAGCCCCTCATTGCAAAGCCCAGTGCCAGGCTTGCTGTGACGAAGCTCTTGCCGACGCCGCCCTTACCGCTCATTATTGCAAACTTGGCCTTAATGGACTTCATGGTCTGCGCAATTTCACCAGTATCTAATGGACCCGCCTTTTGTACAGAGACCTTTATCTTATTGGTTCCGCCTTGGCTGTTCTGCGAGGGCATTCGTATTACATTTATAATTAATGTATTTAAAAATCAAACGCCTATGGCGAATTATTTTAGTATTGTGATATGAAGTCCTCAACCTTCGGAATCTCCTTCGGTAATCCCTTCCTCTCCCTAATCTTCATCACTATATCAACAAGCATGTTCTCAGGAACTGGTGACCACCTCGCGAACTGAAGGCTCCAGAACACCCTACCAGCAGTGGCGCTTCTCAACTCATCACTGAGGGTGAATGACTCCATGACAGGTACTTCACCCTTTATTGCGACCATGTACTCAGACTGCACCATATCAATGACCTTACCCCTATGCCTATTTAACACGCCGATTACTGAACCAATGTTCTCCTGCGTCGTCTTAGCCTCTATAGATAGCATTGGTTCAAGCAATGTTGGCCTGGCCCCAAGTATTCCAGCCATTATTGCATTCTTTGCAGCTGGCATTATTTGCGCAGGGCCCCTGTGTGCTGGGTCCTCATGAACCACCGCATCATGAAGTATAACCTTCACGCCCCTAACTGGCTCCTGGGCCAATGGACCTGACTGTACAGACCACCTAAAGCCCTGCACAATGTAGTCCCTTATTTCCCTTAGGTATTGTATACCGGTAGTTTTATCTATTAATACGTTTATGTACTGCTCATCAATGGCCCAAATACCCCTGGCCTCATCAGCATCCCAACCAGCCTTCTCCCTAAGTATCTTGGCCCTTTCCTTTGGATCCTGGTCGTCAGTAACCTCACCAAACTGAATTAGCCTAATGGTCTCTTCGTCAAGCGGCTCAACACTTATGTAAAGTCTATTGTGCTTATTCGGTGACTTGCCCTCGAAGGTCGGTGATGCAGCCCTAACGGTTTCCCTAAACCTAACCAATGGCTGTGATACCGTGAAGTCCAGCTTAGTCCTCTCCTTGAGTAACCATGCGGCAATCTCCAGGTGTAGCGTACCAACACCACTCAGCAGTATCTGGCCGGTCTCCTCATCAATCTTTAGGCTTAGCGTTGGGTCCTCAATTGTTAACTCCCTAAGTCCCTCAACGAGTTTTGCAAGGTCGTTTGGGTTCTTTGGTTCTATGGCTACGGTAACCACGGGCTCGCTTATATACTTCATTCTCTCGAATGGTGCGGCTGCATCCTTAATTGATGCAGCTACTATGGTTTCTCCAGCCCTAGCATCATCAACGCCCAGTAGGGCAACTATGTTGCCGGCAGGCACCTCTGGTATTACTATCCTGTTTGGACCCATGTATAGGTACGTCTGCAGAACCCTCTTTGTTGTCTTGGCGTTTATTAGGTAGACTTCGTCGCCCTCCCTAACGGTTCCACTGAAAACCCTGCCAGTGGCTATTAAGCCGGCATGCGGGTCCTTGTTCATCTTACTTATCGCCATTACGGTTGGGCCATCTGGGTCAGCCTCAAGCAATGCCTTACCCAGTGGTGAGTTCAAGTCGCCTTTCCATATCTTTGGTATTCTATACTTCTGGGCAACGTTTGGTGGCGGAACATGCTCAACAATCATGTTCAGTATGGCCTTATGGAGTGGGAATTCCTGGGATAATTCCTCAACGTAGTTCTTCTCATAAGCATCGACAATATTGCTGAACTTAAGACCAGCCTTTGCTGCCTGCGGTATTGTGACACCCCACTTATATAATGCAGAGCCTAGGGCTACCTGGCCCTTAGATGGGTCGACCTTCCACTTATCCTTGAAGGCAGGGTCTGCGTACATGTCAATTAGGTTGTTGAAGTCTTTAACGATCTCAATAATCCTCTGTTGGATCTCGTTTGGGTTAAGCCTGAGCTCCTTGATTAACCTATCGATCTTATTGACGAATAATACGGGCCTAACCATCTCCTCCATTGCCTGTCTAACTACGGTTTCGGTTTGGGTCATTACGCCCTCAACTGCGTCAACGACGACCAACGCACCATCCATAACCCTAAGGGATCTCGTCACGTGTCCCGTGAAGTCAACGTGTCCCGGTGTATCAACGAAGTTAATTATGTATGGTTTGCTTTCATACTCGAAATATAGGCTTATGTTCGCGGCCTTAACGGTCATTTGCCTTAATTGTTCTATTTCCACATAGTCCATTGCAAGGGCCTTACCAGCGACCTTAGGGCTTAGTAGACCGGCGCCCATTAATAATGAGTCTGTTGTGGTTGTTTTGCCGTGGTCAACATGCGCCAGTGTACCGGCATTCCTCACTTGGGCGGGATTTCGCATCATTGATAGTATATCCTCGATTTTCTTCTCAATGATCCTAACTGCCATCGATAATCAAAACCCAGCGTTAAATACTCCTAATAAACCTTTCTAATAACGAAACGTAACAAGGACTACTCACCGCGTCTGTTGCGTCTATTTTTCCTCGCGTACCTGCTACATGAATTAATTATTGAACGTAGTTTATCAGAGCAATTAAGGTAATGCTTGGCGTCAATGGCGTGGTCGTTAATCACCCTATTCAACTCATTGAGAACAAAATCCCTAGAAACCCTCGAATAACCCCTCTTGCAGTTACTCAATGAGTAATCAATCAGTAGGTAGTAAACAGACGGGGCTGCCACCTCCGCAGGTAACGAAGTGAGTAGTAATTCCCTGGCTACATTAAGGTGAGTATGGCTGTGCCTAAGATAGTGACCACCACCAACCCCAACCAAGTGGGCTATTTCATGCGCAAGGACTTGCCAACCCCAGTAGACTGCGCAGTTGCTGAAATCATGCCTAATACGACCACTACTAATATGAATACTGACGGAGTTATACCTCCGGATATACATAACGTAACCATAGACATGCCTATAACTAACCCTTCCATGAACATAGACACTACGCACATCTCCAGGAACACCAAATAAACGGGCATTGTTAAACATCGCAATTATGAAGCTAACTACGTCAGACTCACCTAATGCGTTCCCCCTGAGCAGGTTAATCACCGACTCACTAATACTGTAATTGACACCATAGTTTACGGCCTTAACCCACATCATGTTGGTAATCGCATTGCTTTATAAGTAATGTTCCCACGAAGAATCAGCCCCAGGCTAAACTCCTCACCAATCGGCGGAGATGCATATCATCATCAAATCAACATAAGGACCTTAGGGAATTTAATATTAATTAGCCTCTTAGGTTACATTAATGGGTAATGGTTAGGTGGATGAGGCTTACGGTGATCAATGATAATAAGGCAAATCCGCCATTACTAAATGATTGGGGATGGAGCGTACTAATTGAGACTGATAAATGGGTATTGCTTTATGATGCAAATACGGAACCAAGGGTGATGGAATACAATATTAAGGCGTTGAACATAGACCACGGCAAGATCGATGCTGCATTCCTAAGTCATTACCATGCAGATCATTATGGGGGTTTCAGGTACATAGGTGAGATTAAGAAGGGGTTAGTGGTTTACGTTCCTGAAACGGATAATACACTAGGTAGGTGGGGCCTTAACCCAGTGGTTGTCAGTGATCCAAGGGAGATCCTTGAGGACACAATAACTACCGGCGTAATGAGGGGCATGGGCGTTAATGAACACTCACTAATTATTAAATTGAATGGTTATGGTTCGGTTATTGTGGTTGGTTGTTCTCACCCTGGCATTGATAACATAGTTAAGAGGGGGTATGGTTTGTTTGGCGATGTTTACCTTGTGGTTGGTGGATTCCATGGACCAACCAGGCAACAACTCGATTCAGTCGCTAAGTACTCAAGGTACGTATGCCCAGCGCACTGTTCTGGAGATGAGGCGAGGCATTATGTAAGTACCCGATACCCGGGGAAGTATTGCGACGTCAGAACAGGCAGCATTCTCAACCTACCTATTACTGGATTAACTCAGAATAGTCCTTAAGGGTTCCTGCCCAGGGGTCGCGTAGATGGCTAGCGGTATGTAATATTTAATGAAATTAGGAGGATCAGTGGTGAATGATATGCTGGCACATACTTCACCTGCCAATTGATCATAGATTTAGGGTGTCAGCTAATTAATAATAGAAAGACTTTTTAACACGGAACGCGAGGTATAGAGGTATGATGAGCGCATTGATGATACTCGTACTTATTTACCTAACTGGAAATAACTCACTCGTGTTAATTAACGTAACGGCACAGGTACCAATGCCATTAGTAAATATAACATTACCAGTTGAACCACTGGGCCCCGTGACCGTAGTGAATGATACAGGGCAATCAATACCATATTATATAAATAATAATGAATTAATAATTCCAGTGGTAGATCAAGGCAACATCACAATAGAGTACACGCCCTACATAGAAATACTGAACAATGGAACGTTGCAACTTCAATTGTCATCGAACTACGAAGTACAATTATTCATTGGAAGTGGTGTATTACCAACGTCGATACCAAATAACATAACGAACTTCCGGGAAACAAGCAATGGCGTCGTAATAACCCTAGCCCCAGGCAATTACACAGTAAACTTCATAACAACGAACTCACAATACACAACCCAAGCACCCAATACACAGCAAACAACAAAGGCCATGGGCAAGGCGCAGTCACCATACACATCACTAGACCTGGACTATGCGATAGTGATTGCGTTTGTGGTTCTCATAATAATTGCACTAATGTTCATTAGTCATAGAAAGGAAAAGACAAACAATGCAGGTAAATACTAATAAACATCCAGTGCGCTAAATCAATTTGTGAGTCTAAAATTACCACCGTATACCTTCGACGATTTCCAAGTTGGAATGAAAATGAAGTCACAGGGATTAACGGTCACCGAGACCCACATAATACAATTCGCAGGACTAACAGGGGACTACAATCCACTGCATGTGGATGACTTATTCGCAAGAGAATCAATATTCGAGGGCAGGGTAGCACATGGACTACTGGTCCAATCACTCGCACTTGGGCTCTTTGCGCAGTTAGTTGCCGGAACAACAATAGCCCTACTTGAGGTTAACTCCAAATTCCTCAAACCAGTGAAGATAGGCGATACAATCTACGTGGAGTCCGAGGTTGCTGATAAAAAACCAAGCAATAAATACAATGGCGGGGTAATAACCTTCAAGCATGAGGTAAAGAACCAAAACGGCGAAACCGTAGCCACAATAGAAACAAAACTAATGGTAGCAAGAGGACCAGCAATGAAGAAAAATGTAATAAAAACGTAAAAGTCAATGACCACGGTGCGTAGCGCTTTTAAACTGGTTCCTTGACCTTGTTATTAGCCGGGTCGTCTAGCGGCCAAGGATGGCGGGCTTTGGGCCTGTACAGGGTAGAAACCCGTTGACCCCGGTTCGAATCCGGGCCCGGCTACCAATTTATATTGCAGATAATGGGACTTTATCCTGGTGTTTTTGGTTCGTGTTCATTTGAGATGGATTTCGTTACTTGTCACGAAGTACCGTGACAAAACCTTATAGTTCAACTCTGAACAAGCCCTAATGGTGATGGTTCACGACTATTAAGCCCTCAGTTAGGACCATTGTAATTACAATGTTTATAGTTACGTTCTTCACCATAGCTTTCTCGATGGTTGTTGTTACTAAGGCGTCACCCAATGAGCTGGGCTTCACCCTTATACCAATTGGTAATGTCGTGGCTACCGCAGTATCACCGAGTGGTTATATTGCGGCTGTCACTAATAATCCCAATGGTACAGCAACGTTATTCCTCATAGATAATGGTAAGATACTATGGAGTAAGCCATTGCCAGCTCAGATCTGCGTATATAACGATGGTAATCACCCATTAACGTTTGTTGGTGATGAGTACATAATTGTTGCGGACTGCAATAGTGATGTCATGTTAATCAACATCAATGGGGGAGTAGTATGGGTTGATAACGACCTAGAGCCTGGGAATAGTGCAACAGGTGTTGATAGTTATAGTGATTTAGTCCTCGTAACCTTCGGCATTTCCTGGAATAACACGGGTGCGCCCGATGCCATGTTACTGAGTCTCAGTAATGGTGAGGTTATTTGGATGTTCACATACCAACCATACACTGGTGTGCCACATGGCACCCGTGGATATCCACTATTCAGCGGTAATGGCTACTTCGCCTTCTCAATGGGTAATGGATGGGCTAACGGCGGCACAGTATTCTACTTTAACAATACTGGTCAGTTGGTTTGGAGTTACACGTATGGTGGTGGTTATGACCCATTCTTCACGGCGATAACGCCAAGTGGTGATTACGTCATTGTACAGACGATGGACCTATTCAACGTTAATGGAGGTAACACGACATTATTTAACTTGAATGGGCAGGTCGTTTGGAGTTATGTGACGGGTACCGTGGGTAATAACCAATTCACAGGTGGCAATCCACTATACATGTCACCAAATGGTGAGTACTTCGCAGTAGCCACAGACGGCGTTGGATCACAATACAATGGTGTATACCTATTCAGCACTAACGGCCTTATGTACCACGCAACAATATTCCCAAGCACAAGTACCTGGTCCTGGCCCTCAGTAATTGTCTTCAATAACGGCACGGTAATTGCAGGTCTTAATAACCAACTCTATGAATTAGATACACAAGGTAACGTAATAGCCATGGCAACACTACCCTACGACATAAGCGACTCAATAGCCATAACAACCAACGGGCAGGTAGTGGCAGTAGGAACAGAAGGAGGACTAATAATCCTTGCACCAAGCCAAGTGGTGCCACAGTACGGTAATGCTGTTATCAATGTGTTTAATGTTAATGGTAAGCCCGCATCCACAGTCCCAGGAGCTGTTTATGGCCTACTGATGAATTCGAATTTCCAAGTGTTTGCCTGGGCCTACATGAACAGTAACTCGCAGTTGATATTCAGTAATGTGCCGCCCGGCACATATGTGCTATACATATACCACTACCCGAATTCAGGCCTTAACTACACGGAGTATTGGGGTAACTTAACGGTCACGGTCACGGCAGGCCAAACCAGCACCTACAACTTCACCAGAGACATGCCATGGATTGAGAATATGTATGCCACACAATCAAGCAGTGGTGCGTACACAATAAACGTAGTCATCAACAACTCACAGGACACAAGCCTCAATGGGGTAGTCACTGTCTATGTTTCAAGCCAGGAGAGCCAATCAAGCGCCCAGGTACTCACGCAGTCAGTAACCCTAAGCCCAGGAACAAACACTGTGACATTCACATACACACCAAGCCAACCGGGCACGTACTACGCATACGCAGTACTCAATGTAACGACACAGCAACCACTAGGCCAACCAATAGCCACAGACCAATACAGCTGGACACAAATAATCCAGGCATCGTCAACAACCACATCCTACATACTCGTTGGTGATGCCCAAATTCAGAATAACGCGCTCATACTAACTAATGATACACCGGACACGTATGGTGCCGTGTTTTGGCAAAGCTACTTCGACAGTAATAAGGTGGTTAACCTTGAAATTAACGGTAGTGGTTTCTCAAGTACTGGGTCTGTTCCTGGCGATGGCTTCGTGTTCTACCTATTCCTGAATCCAAGTAATTGGGGTATTGGGCCGCAGTTCAATAATAACGTGCCCTCATACTCGATATCAGGTGTAAGCCCAGTAATGGGCAATGTATTCTTCCCACAAAGCACAACACCGTACATAGTTGTTCAATGGGACCCAATTTGGCAGAACGTGTATAGGCAAGTGGGCGTTGTTGGGCAATGGAACGTGTGGATAATAGGGCCAAAAGGCCAAGTGATAAAGGCATGGAACGGAATAGGATCAGAATCAATTTTTGCACCATACTCTGTGAAAATTGAAATTAGTTATGATCCAAGTACCAATACACTAATGGGGATAGCATTTACATGGGGGTTTGCAATATCGTTTTTTGCACTTAATCTAAATGGCTACTTTACGCCACCGAGTTCCAGTAATTACGTCTTTGGTGTCGGCGCAGCTACAGGCTTTTATCATGGTGAATGGTATCTTGATCAATACACATCCTACTATAATGTTGCTGATTATTATGTAGGATACACACAAGGTTCTAATGTAATGTTAGAAGAGCTTGGAAAACTTATAAATAATACTTTATATGGTATTGGTTTACCTGGATATAGCACTGCGGTTTCACTTTCTAGCCTTAATTTAGTGAGTGTTGATTTTAGTGGTATAACTAATTACGTGGTTACGATTAACATCAATGATTATACAAACAATGGCGTTACCTACATACCAATACCAAGCCAACTCACGATAAATCTAACGGACCTACTATGGCCACAGGAAGCATACACGAGTGGACACGGCTTTAGCTTTCAATCTTCATCAAATGATTTAATATACATTGTTTTTATCTCTGAGGGTAATGAGTACGGCGTTGTGAATAATTGGAATCCGTTTCTCGATATGTACTCCTACGCCAATTACGGCACTAATTATTCACCTGACGGTAATTGTTATGGGCTCTCGAGTACGGCAATACTATACTTCAACCGCTATATACGTGGCGAAAATACGATAGATAGCTTAGTAGTGCCCTATTATCCGTTGCAGGATTATGGACTGACCACGACACCAGCTTATACTGCACAATTATACCTAGGTTATGTTAATTTAAGTGATGATCTGCTCATTTCGCCACCCCAGTACAATTTAATGCCAGCGGCATTAGAGATTGCAGTACATCAATTTTTTGACCCAAATAATTATTTTCAATTTAAATCCTTTCTTATTGGATCATGGGCTATTGTAAGTCTAACCCCTAATGACTTTAATTTACTAATTAATATTTTAAATAGCGGGCACCCAGTTGCGTTAGTGATGTTTAGTAGATCTGCCACCGGGGTAGGTATAGGTTATGCTATTGGTTACCCCTCTGTTATACATGCTGTTGTTGCCTGGGGTTACGCGAAGCTTGCCAATGGCTCTTATGCAATACTGATTAGCGACCCTGTCTTTCCGGGTACTATTAGGGTTGCTATATACAATCCATCAACTGATACCTTCCATTATACATGGCCCGATGGCACCACATACATTACATTCTTCGTAATAGAGCCTACTCCGGCTAGGTGGAGTTGGTTTAGTAGTTTTAGTAGTAGTTGTGTTAATGTTAAATGTGCTAATATTACTGAGGAGTTGTCGCCGTATACTCTTATTGTTGTTTATGCTGGTTCTCAGTCTAATGAGATTAATGCTAAGGTTTACCTTAAGGGTAATTCTTCCATGTATGATACCTTTAACCAGTGGGGTGATTCGCAGTCCTTTGTTGGTTATATTCCTGGTAGTACTGGTGTTTTTGATGGTGATGTTGAGGTCTTCGCAATACCCAACCAGTACGATGGTGATCTCGAGGTTGATCCAATAGGCACCAGTGTTGGCATATTCATAATGCAGGTCTCAAGCTCCTCAATCAAGGGCTTCCTAATCAACGCAACATCAAGCAAACCAATCAATGTCACCATTGGCTTAAGGCCATATGGTCTCACCATTACATCTAGTTCCTCAGCAAGCTTGAACGTAACAGGTTTCTATATGAGCAGTACTAGGGTTATTGTTAATTCCACAACGGCTGAGCTGGAGCCTAATGAGGCAACCATAATAAACTCCACAGACCTAATTGGCGTACCTTTCCTAACAACGACAACCACAACGCCAGTGTCTATGACTATTCCGCCACCCCCGTCATATGCATTCGTCAACGTTATTGCCCCTAGCTACGCCAGTTGGCTTGTTTCTGCAATGGCCTCCAATGGTTGGTATGCCGATTACATGGGCGTAGGATCGATGAGTTTTGGACCTGCCTATATTGGTGAGCCCGGGACTACCGTGACGTTCAACGTCACTAGATTAGGGCATTGCCCAAGCCCATCAATAACCTATGAACCATCGAACACATTAAGCCTAAACTACGGACCTAATTATGAGACGATAATAATTAATTGTGAACCAACGATGAGCGTGGCGTTAAATGTAACGAGCGGTGGTGGTGTCATAGCATTAGTTAATGAGCCAGGCCTTGGCCAGAGACAATTAATACTTAATGGACCAACAATAGAAAGCCTGGAACTACCCATTAACACCACAATCACCATATACGCATGGCCATTGCCAGGCTTCACTGTGGGTGGTATTTACGTTAATGGCAACGCCATGAGCGGCACCAACTTGTATGGAGCCTACGTAATAACAGACACAGTGACAAGCAACCAGAAAATAATAACGCAATTCAAGTAAGTCCAGCGTTACGGCATTTCCCATTAAAATCAAAATTCTATTTCTCTTACGACAAGACCTCTTATATTAATTTAGTGATTTTTGTCACGGAATACCGTGACAATTCCTTAAATATGTTCTGGAAATAAGGGGTATGGTGGTTGTTTGATGAACATGGGTATGGTTGGGTTATTGGTTGCCGTGATTGCCCTGGCTATTGTTTCCGTTTTCTTCGCGTACCAATGGTACACAGCAATACTTAGTTATAAACCGGTGTATCAATCATTAGAGGCAGAATACAACTCATTACTTTCCAAGTACAATTCATTAATGACTAACTATACTAACTTGGAAAGCAGTTATAACTCCTTAGAGGGTAATTATAATACCCTACAATCCCAGTACAATTCACTTCAAAGCCAATACAGTACCCTGCAGTCAAGGTACAATTCACTAACGATTAATTACACGAACCTACAGTCCAAGTACGATGCATGCATATCCATGCAGACACCCTTCACAACCTCAGGAACACCAACAACATTACCCGCCGGTACTTATTATGGCCTTGATATAGGAACATATACGCCTTATACGAATTTAACACTTGGTCCAGGCACTTATGTCTTTACTACGCAAACTCCGACAATACTTTACTTACTTATTAGTTCGCAACCTGTAACAAGTCAAAGCTTCAATCTCCAATTAACGCAAGGTACATCGATCTTCATGGGCGAGAACTCGATTACATTAACTCTTAATAAGCCTGAGTATGTGGCCATATTAACACCAACGCAGACGCAGTTAACTATTACATATAACGGAAAGCAGCTATATATAACTGCAATTCAAAGTGCCCCTAATAATCAAAATAGTTGTGGTTATAATGGCTATCCCTACGGTTATCAGGGATGCGGCCCCATTTATATAGTACTATGGTTAACAGATGGTTCCCATTACTTCTATGTGAATGGAGCACCATTCTGCACTGGGTTTACGGCAAATCCGGTAATGGGTGAGGAGACGATACCCATTGGTTCAGCTAACACATGTTCGGGTGTAACCAATGGCTAAATAATTCGTTTACATAATCATAATTAAAAAGTATCATGCTTATATTTGTATTGGTATTTTTAGTGTTCCTGGTGGCGTTAATGATATTCCATGCACTATGTTGTACCTCTTGCTTATGCTAGTCCTCACTGAGCCATAACCTGTTAATTCCACATCACCTAAGCTTATTCGTCCATTTATGCCGTAGCTCCTCGGTATCCTTATTATAATATCCTTAATGTTATTGAGTATGTCTAAGCTGAAGTAATCTCTTGGTGGGTAGTAGTATAGGTTGAATGAGTAATTGTAGTTAAAGGTGCTTCCTGGGGCCATTGGTTTGCCTAGATTAAAAACAAGGTTGCACATATTTAATGGGCATTTATCCCTCTCCAGTCTCTCCATTACCTTTACATCACCGCACCTGAACCTTAGTGGTTCATCCCAGTCGATATCTCCATAAACCCTTATGAAGACGTTATTTATATCCACAAGGCCCGTGTTCTGCATCGTTATAGAGACATTGTGCTTCATAATTAGGTAATTGTCCGTAAGCTCATTAACATTGAGTACTATCTTACCCCTACTAATTAGGCTCCTGCGTGACACAGGCAGTGCGAGGTCATAACCCTCACCACTAACGCACTTAATAATAAAACCCATCTTGATACCCTTGTCCAATATCCTGGATAGCTTTTGTTGGTGCCACGAGGTCACTCTCATCAAATCGGTGAATTTAGCACAGGGAACATAAAATAATAACTTAGTCATAGCTGTCAACAAAAACTGTAAATCGTTATCAAGATAATACTTCTTAAGTTGCACATATAAATTAATATTGATGATTTAAAAATCTATCTAAAAACGAAATTCATAAATTTATTTTAAATCATTATTTGAATTTATAATAAAGTATTTATTATTTGATTCTCGGATCCATTTATTTAGTGCATGAATTTTATATATAATACTATATTTTACATTGCAAATTTATCAATAGTAATAATTAAGAAATCTTTTGAAATAAAATAATGTGGTTATCTCATATTATTATAATATTATTTCACATATACTATTATTTTATTCATAATTTAATTAAATAATCGCATTATATCTAAAAAATTTCTATACAGAATATTATAGTTAAATAGTGCTTTGTATATCGCGGCATACTCATTATGTGCACTCCATTGTTGCGTGAAATTCCTGAATATGGCAAGTATTTTATAATCACCAGAGGTTGACTAAGTAGTGCCCTAGTAATTGCGTTCATTAAGAAAGCTGTATGGAACGAAGCGACTACTAGCATTGTCATGAATACCCTAGCCAGAAACAAATTGTCATAATCAAACACCATATGTTAATTTAAAAGGTAGTGGAGTGATTTAATCGTGGTGCTAACTTACTTTGCTTTGACTTTTATGGTGCTTCTTGTCATTAGTAGTACTGGGAGTAGTGCTAATACGCCGATCAGTGTTAGGGATGTGTTGAATAGCATTGCCCAGGTTGCACTGATGGTGTATATTAAAGCGAATGCTAGGCTTCCTAGTATACCGCCGAGCGCCTTGCCTGTGTATAGTATTCCGCTATTTACCGTGGAAAACCTAGTCCCGAAGACTTCACCGGCTACGTTGAAGTATAGCGTAATCATGGAACCTCCCGCAAAGCCTATTAGTACTGTGGATGCCGCCACCTGGCCTGCCCAGAGCAATACGGCTCCAATGGTTAGTAGGGCGTTAAGAAGAAGTGTAGTTCTCAGTATGCCTAACCTATCCGCAATAAATCCAAAGATAGGTCTCATACCGCCACTTAATAGGGGTAGTACTGATATTAGCGTAACGAGTTCCCATTGGGGCAATTCTTTGCCAACTACAGATAGCTCGGAGGACACCACTGCTAAGGGCACGACGGCTCCCACGAATGACATATAAATCAACCAGAATCTGCCGGTTAGAATTACCTGACCAGGTGGTTGTCCGGCTAGTTTTATTGGGTACTCCGAAAACCACAGCAGTACGGGCAGTACCATTACCTCAATAAGTCCTATGACCAACGTTACTATCCTGTAATTAGGGGCCATTGATATGAAGGGGTTGGCAATGGCGGAGCCTAGGCCGAAGCCCATGGACACAATGCCTGTGGCGAACCCCATCCTATCCCTAAACCACTTCATTGCCATGTTAGCCGCTATGCCATAGAGTATGCCCTCACCAATGCTGCCCATGGACCAAAACACATAGAAGTAGTAAATATCGTGGGATGCGTAGGTTCCCAGGAAACCCAATGCGGACAGCACTGAGGCTATTATGCCGACCTTCTTAGGTCCATTCTTGTCCGCGAAATGACCACCCACTGGTTGAAATAGTGATGAGAATATACTAAACAATGCAAAGCCCAGGGCCACCTGAACCACGCTGGCCTTAAACCCAGTTATTAGAAGTGGTTCCAGTGCATTCCAGGAGTATTGATAAAGTGAGTTAAAGCACATAACCACAAAGCCTATGACAAGGAATTTGCCTCTATCCACAGGGTTCTCACCAAGGTGGTGCCCTTGGACACCGGTTCCTTAATAAACTTTAACTGCCCGAATACTACGAATTATTAATATTCATGATTATTAATCAAGCCTTGCAATGAAGTAAGGCGCTAAGGATTAAGGAAAAACATGCGTTTTAAATAATATTTTGCAGTGGAGTTGATTAATTGATGATCTGCCATCGAAGTCGTAATAGATGGCCATGATTGATTTTGATTTGATATAATTCGTGGTTAATTTATCGAAACAGTACTTGACATGGATTGAACAATGATGTGAGTTATGCACGTTGATTGCATCATGTACTTTGAGCCTGTGCCCTCTATTGTGCCTCCTGGGTATGTTATGGAACTTGATACTGCGTTTATTTGTATGCAGGTATTGGGTGGTGTGTCTATGGTTATTGATGAGCCTGTCACATTAATGCTGTAGTTTCCTGGCCCCTGTATTTTGATTACGCCTGTTGTTGATGATACTCTCAGTGTCGTATTGCCTATGTTTTCCAGTTTTACATTTATGACTGAGCTCGATAGGGCTAGGTAGGCATTACTCATGTTATTGACTTGGATGTTTATGATCGATGCTGAGTAATTTATTAGGAGCTCCTTGACTCCTTTTGGCAGGTATACACCAGTGTTGGGAATGCATGTGTATATGGGGTAGAATTGCTCCCTTGGGCATGTGATTGAGATAAACTGTATGGATAGGGCGTTGTTGGTCTGCATTGCTTCATAATGCATGCTTGGTCGTGGTATTAATGGGGTATAGGTTATTACGTTGCTTATCTTAATTTGGGGGCCATTGTACGTGGTCACGTATATGGAGCCAGGTACCTCTGAGCTTATTATAACTGTGGGCTCTGTGTTGTAGTTTGCATTGTAAGTTAGTCGGGGTAGCAATGTGGGTACTACGTATATCACTAAGTAGGTCAAGGTTGCGGCAATAATTATCGCAATAATTGCCTTAATTGTGTAATCCATCTTTATCACTCCTCCATTGCTTTCTTAAGCTCCTCAATCTTGGCACTCAACTCACTGATTCTATTGCTCAACTCGGTTATCTGCCTCTCCAGGTCAGCGCCGGCCTTGTTTCTTTCCCTAATCACCCTTGCCCACACTGGTATAGCAACAATAAGTACTACGAAGGCGAATGGAATACCATCAATACCCGCATAAGCTACAATAAAGGCAATTGACGCGGCTATGGCAAACCACACAATAGCAGACACAATTATTAACCCTCTTTCACTTAGCCCGTTGCTCATCACCACCACCTATTAGCTTCACTATGTAGTCTGGGTCCACGATTAATTTGAAGTCCACTAATTGGTAGTACCTCAGGGCCCTCGCCTCCCCAGGTATTAACTCCACCCTCGAGATAACCAAACCAGCCCTCTGAAGCTTGTTCAAGTGAACCTTTGCCAATGCCCTGCTTATACCAAGTCTCTTCGCAATATCCGCTAGATAGAGGGGCCCATTTAGTTTCAGGAGAGCGATTATCCTTAGCCTTATTGGATGGCCCAGGGCATCCATGGCCCTTGCCAAGTCCTCCAGGGATTTTACCTCCGACATACATATCGATCAGGTAATTAAAAAATTACTAGTTTTTAAACATTACTCAAGTATTTATAATATAACTAATTAAACATCATACTCAACGATGTAAGCAGTTAAGGATAAATAGTGATCAAGGTATGTAATTATCATAGTATGAAGGACAATAACCTGGAAGACCTAATACCTGGTATGCTTATTGCCGCATTTGGGTTAACCATTATAATAATAGTCCTGGTTATAATACCGATTAACATAACCAATAGTTTACCAATTGTTAAAGGGCAAACATGGTATGTAACCAATAGGACAACTGAAGTACTTATAATAAATGCCACGCGTCCAATCAATGTAAACGTAACAGCTGTAAATGCGTACTTCAGAGCAGCCGTTGTACCATTCACACAGGCACCCACGCTATCATCACGTAAACAACTAATAATACTTGCATACCCATACTGGTCCTTTTACAGGGCTAATCTATCCAATCTAGGGCTCATAAGGCTCACAAGTAATCACGCGAAAATTATAATAAACTTAAACCAAGGCCAGGCATTGATCATATGGTTATATAGAATCACCCCACCAAATGCGACAATTTACCTCACCATGCAGTATAGAGGGCGCCCACCATTAATGAAAGGATATATCCCCTTAACAACACAATTATTCATGTCATCACTAGGTGTATTTCTGGTAATAATCGGAATTGTAATGATCATATTGCCAAGAATACGAAACAAATAGCGTGTACAAACTCTCTTAGGAAGTGCAAGATTTTTAAATAATAGAAAAGGCTCAGCATAATGAGCCATTCAAGGCCCCTTAGTAAGGTATTGGCGCTTGTTTTTGGCGTTATACTCATGGCGATAGGTGTTGCCGTGATCCTTGGTATGCTCTTCCTCATACCCATGTACATGATAGTCAAGCCGGTAGCTATTTTGGGTGGTTCATCATCATTCACGATCACAAACAATTCAGTCGTACTTACCATAACGGTATCAGCACCCACAAGAATAACACTAACGGCAATTAACGCATATTTCAAGATAGCCATTGTACCAGTATCATCATTATTGCCATTCAACGATACGTACCAATCATCGTTCTTTACCCATTGGGTTAATTTATCGATGGTTCATGGCGTAAACTTTACGGGCAATTACACAAGTATAACGACTGAGTTAAGGCCAGGCTATGTATTGTTGGTGTGGCCGTATCAAGTAAATTCAACCTATGCATTATTATCGTGTGATTATAGGCAATCATTAACATACAGCCAGCAGACCGCAGGTAATCCAGCGGTCTTACTATTACTTATACCGCCGTTACTAATATGTACTGCTTTATTATTTGGTGGGATTGTGCTAATTAGATGGTCAAGGAAATAAGTCCAGGTAATTACCTAATGACCGCAAGAGGGACCTTGCCTACTTTGCCAATTTATAGCGAGGCCTTGGGTATAATACGATTACCCTACTGGGCCTTCCTGATGTTTCATGGGTAATTACCCTGACATACTTACCTGCCCTTCTCATTGCCCCGCCTAGCTCCTCCTGTGTCGGTCTCCTCCATGGTGTGCCTGGTTTTGGTATCAATGGGTCAATTATTAGGACTGGGTCCCTCACAATACTTGCCAGGTATTTCGCGATTTCCTCAATGTCTTCAACATCGTTTAAGCCAGGTATTAACACGGTTTCGAAGATAACCCTTACATTATCCTCAATTAATCGCCTTATGTTCCTTAGGATAGGTTCGAGGAGCTTTCCAGTGTATTTAATGTGCTTATTTGGATCAAGGGTTTTAATTCCAACAACAGTCTCGCAATTAATGCACTGCCTCAGTTCGTTAAGTAATTCACCACTTATTTCATAGGCATTCGTCAGTATTCTTGTCCTTAACTTTCTATTTCTTAAATCCCTGATTATCATTGGTAATGCGGGATCAATCGTCGGCTCCTCACCCCCAAGAACGGCCTCCTCTAAACCATAATTCGTTATTGCATAATTGATTATTTCTAGAAATTCATCCATGCTTAATAATCCTTGAAACTTCAATCTGGCCAGTTCATTATTGTTTAGGTGATGATCCCATGGAGTCAGCCTCCTTATGCACCATGGGCAGGTAAAATTACATCCTAGGAATTGTACGTAGGCTGAGCGTATGTCTACGTAATACGTTATGTGACTAATCCTTGTACTCACATGGTTGGTTAGGAATCCTATTTTTAAATATGGCCATTAAAAATTAATAATGCATTAAATTAAACCTTATTTTGATGCTGATGACTTGCCCAACTGATGAATGATGTGGCTTTAGGGGCTGGACTTAGACCATTGGTTCTGCGTCAGTACTCTTCAGTGCTGAAATGGCTAACTCCTTATCATACTGGGGCTTATTACCGGCAACACCAATGGCGAATAATGAACCCTGTAACTTAAAGGGTATTCCACCAGCCGTCACTGTCAACCGCTCATTCCAACAAACACCATACTCAATACCCACCTCATTCATTATGGAATCTGATGAGACTCTAAAGGCTACTGCTGTCCAGGCCCTATCGCGTGAGACCTCAATATAGCCATAGGGAGTCCCATCCATCCTATAGATCAATACCGGCCATCCCCACTCATCAGCTATTGTTATAACCACTGGACGCAGCTTCTTCTCTATGACATAGTTGATCACAGCATCTGCCACCCTCCTTAATGACCTAAGTCCATCCTCGCCGGCGAAGTCTATATGATCCTCCCTATAAAATGCGCTCAACCCCGCCTGTGCTATTGCCTCATCCTCCTCAGCAGAGCCACCACTATGCCCTATACCACCAATAACCCTATTGCCCGAGACCACGGGTACTGAGCCGGGTATTATCGTGAGCCTACCACCATACTTAACATTAAGTCTCCAACCCTGACCCCTCGTAATAACCTCAAGAACTCTAGCTGATGTTTTCATTGTTGCTGCAGTCCAGGCCTTGTCAATTGCTATATCGAAGGTCGCGGGTGGGCCATTGTCCCTACGTTCAACCGCAATTACATGACCACCCTCATCAACCACGGCAAAACTACCTGGTGGCACCTTATTATCCTGGGCATACCTAATCATTGCATTAATCATCTTCTTCGCGATATCTAGAGTTAAGAATCTTGGTACGCTCATGATGATACACCCCTCCTAGCCCTTGGGTCAAAACCCTTCTTAGGCTCAAGCCTAAGTCCCGACTGTATTAATAACTCAATTACCTTCTTACCGAGCATTGGTGATGCTGATACACCGGCAGGACCGAGCACTATGTTGATCCAGTTAGGCACGTAATCAGGTATGTCAACTACAAAGTCATGCCAACCAGTATCTGCGTTTGTGTATGCCATGAACCCTGTGAATGACTTAACGATATGTCTTTCAAAGGGTATTTCTGGGAATAATTCCTTAGCAACCTTAATATTATGATTAACGGCTTCCTCGCGAACAGCCTTATCACTCTTATATGTGAGTTCTAGGTAAATACCTGATCTGGCGAAACCATAAATATTAGGTAATACGGCCTTTACATGGGGTAAATCCTCCATCCTAGGTAGTACGTGTACCTCATGACTTATTAATTTACCAACCTCCTCATCAAAGTCTGTTAATGTACCCTTCAACGGAACTATTGAGAAGTTCCTTGCACTAACCATCTCAGCAACTCTATCAACCTCAATACCGGAGGCATTAATCACAAAGGTTGACTTAATGATTAATCCCTGCCTAGTATAGATACTATACGTTATACCTTGTCTTTCAATCTTAGTAACTTCCTGTTTAAGTAAGAACTCAACACCATTAGCCTTAGCATTCTCAGCAAGAGCCTTGGCAACCTTAATCGGGTCTATAATGCATAGATTTGGGTCATGTAGTGCGCCCAAGGCGTTCGGCATAACATATGGCTCCATATCCAGAAGTTGCTTTCTATTCACAAACTCGAGGGGTTGAAAACTACCCTCAGGAATGTAATAAGGCGCATTTGGTTCAAGTGAGGACTTGAACGCCCTTGAGTAAAGCCTTAGGTATCTCTTGAAATCAGCCTTATCCCTAATTAGCCAAAGACCACCAACCCTCTTCAATGGAAAGTTCAGTTCATCAGCAAGTTTCGGCCAAAGCGGTATGCTCTTAATATTCAATTCAGCATGGAGCGTACCTGGCCTGAATGACAGAGAATCGCCACCTTGACAGACCAAGTTATGGTTTGTTGATGTACTTTCTAGACCAACATCGTCATGCATATCAATAACAGCAACATTAATGCTGTATTGAGACAACTCACGAGCTATGGACACACCGGCAATACCACCACCAATAATCGCAACATCAAAATTAAGTGGTTCCAGCATATGTATTTGTGCTTATTTTAGTTATTAAATAATGTGAATAAAGGAACTATATATTTAATGAGGTTCACGCACTGGAATAAACTAAGTACTTAATGCCGTTGAACACAACCTCTTTTGTGAAGTTCCTTATTTCATCAAGAATCGACATATCCAAGTTATTCCTCTTAATGACATCCATTACCTGCTCGATAGTCATTGGTTGTATCTTAAGGATGCCTAACAAACTATTTACTGGATCATCCATATCTATATGAAACTCCCCTCTCTCAATATAATCTATTATGAAAATCCTATCACTATTCACATACCTCGAAAGCACCCTAGCAAGATTAATTAGTACATCGGATGCTGGTGGTTTAACCCAGGACTCAGCCGGCGGTCTTGTTGGCGCCATCATATAAACCCTATCCGGCTTATATCTTCTTAGGATGTTACCTATGCGCTCCATTTCATCCTCATTATCATTAACCCCCTGCACAAGCATTACCTCGGTCCATATTTGCCCACTAAACACCTCACGGAATCTCTCAATACCCTCTATGAACATATCAAAGGTTATATCCCTATGAGGCCTATTGATCAGCCTAAATGTTTTCTCTCTCCCTGCATCAGTACTTACCTTAACCACATCCAATTCACTTAACCAAGACCTGACCCTTTCATCAATTAACTTAGCCCCATTAGTCAATATTGCCAATGGCTTAACCTGGTTATTCTTAGCCCATTGTATTAGCTTTCCAAGCCCAGCATATAATGTTGGTTCCCCATCACCAATAAATGTTAAATAATCATACTCCCTGGTCCTTACAGCCAACCCTAACTCCTTAATTATATCCTCAGGTGGGTAAAACATCCTCAAGTCATTTATTACGTACCTTGTCCTGCCAAGTTGACAATATATGCAGTTGAAATTACAGTACTTAAGCGGGACAACATTGACACCCAATGATCTACCCAATCTACGTGAAGGTACAGGCCCAAAGACATGATTAGCCATGTTAACATCTAGGGTACTAGCATTTATTAAAAATACTTTATTAAACGTTGTACTTCTATTTCTAATTAATTAGTAATTGAATATAAATATAAAATCACTGAAATCAATAGCTCTTTCTACACCTGAATTCATAGTTAGCTGTATAATCCTAGAGTAATACAAATAAAATATGTATAATGTACTATTATTAGAAAGGGAATCTAAATATTAATTGTTATTGCTTAAAGAGTATTCGTAAGTTTTTAGGAAGGTTCTTTATGAGATATATTGATGATTAGCCTAAGGACTGAGGTTTCAGAAAGGATCTACCGAGAGGCAATGATGTCATGCCTAAAGCCCTGGTACACTGATGATTGCCACAGCTGTAAGTCTGAGTTCTCAATGTGTCTATCGAACTACTTATCGCTACTGAACTAGGGCAATACTTAAAGTCATTAAATATTAAAGTCAACCCGTGTCTTACATATTTCCAAGCGAGGAATGGGTTAAGGCATTATGCTTAAGCCTTAATAACGATAAGGAATTCCTTGGTGCAATCAATGGCTGGAATATAGAGGTTCTACTCGTAGGCAAGAACCTAAGTAATGAGGTCATTAAATACCTAAGTAGTACGTATGGAACCAGCGATATTAAGATGATAGGTATTCTCCTTAAATTCAACAACTCATGCAAGGAGGTCTCCCTACTGATAAACCCTGAAATTAATAATTATCATAACGTAGTAATAGCAGACTACGATATATGGCTCAAGGTACTAGATGGACTAAATGATCCAGTAACCACAATGCTCAGCATGTTCAAGAAGCTGGAGGTCAGGGGTAGTATGATGACCCTCGTTAGACTTGCCGCTAATACAATATCCCCGATGGCTAAGGTCATAAGGAGAATACCAACAAAAATATTGAGATAATTTTTAATCGAAGACACCACTAGACTAATTATTACCAGTCCCACCAGTGTCTCCTACCGCCGTGCCATCCTCCGTAGAACCAACCCCAACCTGGACCCCATGGTCCAGGAGGCGATTGGTATGGATAACTCGCATACCAACTCTTGAGGTTCTTGCCAAGATCCGTCAGTTCTACATATTCCTCATTACCCTCCTTAACGACTCTTATCAAACCAGCCATTTGCAGGGCACTTATTGCATAGTCAAAGGCAGCGCCGTAGAGTGGTACCTTGCCTCTTAAATCACTGATCTTTACCTTATCCGTTATTTGGTTCAGTATTATCCAGGTACCCCATCTAGTTATGCCGAACATTTTTCTTACCAATATCGTTTCTGATATCGGATTTAAAAACCTTTCTCTTCCATTGTCTCACTGAACGGTTATTGCTTATGAATGCATTTGAATAGATTTGATAAATTTTCAATTTACCAATAACATCAGCAGGAAAATATGCCCTGCATTATCAATTATGATAAATCACTACTTTAGCCTCTGAATATCAATTGGTGTGCACGGTATTGGTAATATTACACTAACGTTCTGCGTGTCATTAAATACCGGGGAATCTATATAATAATGTATTGGCATTAAGTACCTAACACCAGCGTTTTTGGCGATCTTTATGGCGTCACTAGTTGTTGAGTGCCCATGCAGGTGCGAAATATCCTCAGCGCCTGGATTTCCTGACGTTTCATGTATAAGTAATGTGCATCCCCTAGCCAGATTCGCAACATTCGTGGACGGTCTAGTGTCACTGCTATACGTAATACATGATCCATTAAATTCCTCGATCCTGAAGGCGAGTGAAGGTACCGTGTGGTCCGTGGATGCTGCGGATATTTTATAATCATGATTTATGATCACGGTCATTGGTTCAGGGCTTAAATCAATTGGGTGGAACTCAACAGCGGATACGTACTGAGGTATTCCAAGGGTATCAAAGAGCCTAGGTAGGTCCACGTCCCTGGGGCCATAGACCTTGAGAATTTTGCCAATTGACCTTGCATACAGGGCAATCGTTGAAAGCCCCATTATATGATCCCCGTGCCTATGCGTTAATAGTACAAGATCTATTTTATCCACATCAAAACCACACATCCTTAATGCTCTGTACGTGCATTCACCAGCATCAATTAATATCCTTGAATTACCAACTTCCACAATAAGGGACGTATTGCCGAGCAAGGGATTTGAGATCCAGCCACCAATACCAAGCGGTATTACCCTCACAGATAAGCGATCATTATTTACCTTTATTAAAGTAATGGGCTGAAACCCACTGCCAATGATTAAATCACGCCCTGGGCACTTGAAGACCTCTCAAGGTTAGACTAGGAAAACCAGTTCAAGGATTGCGAAAATGGCGCCAATGAAGGTCCACCAAGTAAACACTAGATTAAGGGCTGCAACAACAATACCTAAGGTCCTAGTCTCTGAATCGCTTGGTCTTGATAGGAGTAGGATGCCGGCACCTAGATTCAATGCTGCGAATGCTATTGCAATGAGTGTCAACGCCCAAGCAAACGTAGTTAGTATGCTGGATATTGGCACTAATATTATTGACATAATTCCAAGGAATAATACAGGCATCAGTAGGAATACCCCGGTAACCAGCATCAATACACCTGCAACCCTGGGCTCGCTCATCGATATAAACAAAACCAGCGATTTATATACTTAATATCCATAAGCCCTTTTAATCCAATCAACGACCTCCCTAATGCCAATACCAATGGCAGGTTCAACACTGCCAAGAACCCTCCTCAATCCATCACAACTATATTGCGTATTAATATACCTAAGTAGTGACCTACCGCCAGGTAGGAAGGGACTGACAAGCCCCGGTGGTACCGGTATCCTAATACCATTAACGCCAATGTATTCCGCCATTAACTCCGCAATATTTCCCAAGCCATACAACTGGCACTCTGCAATGTATAGGAAGGTATTCCTGACTTCATTACTTATGGCCAGTCTCTCAAGGGCACGCATCAAGTAGCCCACATATATAGCGCTCACTGCGCCTCTGATATATGGAATCAAGCCCCTCTTTACGAATCTATAGAGGCTCAGGAACTCATTGTGGTCGTTATAATAGCCATAAACAAGCGTTGGTCTGACAATGACGTAATTAAGCCCCTCTGCGCCCAATTCTCTAATTGCTCTTTCGCCGTCGCACTTGGACCGCTCATAATCGCTCTTAGGTTTTACATATGCATAGTCACAATGCCTCGGTTCCTCACTTATGAAGCTACCGAGCTTTCCTGACGCAGCGGATGCGCTTATGTGTATGAACTTTATTGACTTATCAATACTTATTATGGCCCTTGCCAAATTACGAGGAACCTCAACATGTGCATCCCATAGGTCCCTCCACGAACCACTTAACAACCCCACAGTATTGAAGACATAGCTGGGCCTTACTTCATTTATCGCCTTCTGTACCTCATCATAATTACTTGGTTCGAGCCTGCGCGGTTTTACATTGCATTCAAGGAGGTCTTTCATCATTAATGCCTTGCTTCCATGAACTGATCTATATGTTATATAAACCTCGAATCCCCTATCAACTAGGTATTTGGCCAGGTTGGTTGATATGAACCCAAGTCCTATAACTAGGGCTTTATCCACAATGTCCTATTTATGACAATTAATAATTAAGTCTTTCCCTAAATAGAGAAAATAGCCGATATCATTAACAAAGAAGGTTTTATAAATGCAAGGCACCCCCATGGCATAATCGTATGCAAAGAGAATTGTGGGCTTCAGTAAGTGAGGGTCAGAGAAGGGCTGTATTAATAAATGCGTTCCTTGGGGCGTTGCTTGGATCGATGAATGTTTCGTCAGTTGTAATTGCGCTACCCGCGATACTCAGGGGTATTGGGCTAAGCATTAATTCATCCATAGGCTTCATGATAATGTCATGGATAATGTTCGCATACCCCCTGGTGATGGCAATAACAGTAGCCCTCATTGGCAGGTTATCTGACATGTATGGCAGGGGTAGGGTATTCACCATAGGCGATATTGTGTTTACATTATCATCACTTCTCCTGGGTTTAACACCGGGCTATGGGACAATTGCTGGTATTCAAATGGTGGCCTATAGGTTTATCCAGGGTTTAGGAGGCGCAATGATGTTTGGCAACAGTGCCGCATTAATAACTGACGTATATCCACCAGAGCGCAGGGGTGTGGCTCAGGGAATAGTCGGTATATCATTCAGCGCAGGCAGTGTGTTTGGATTGGTGGTTGGTGGTTTACTGGCCACGATAAACTGGAGATGGGTATTTCTATTCAATGCGCCAATAGGCATAATCAGCATAATATGGGCCTACAGGAGCGTTTACAGATTACCCGCAGGCTTTACTAAGGCTAAAATTGATTGGATTGGTGCATCATTACTAACGATATCCCTAGTATTGTTACTCATGGGGTTAATGCTATCTATGATGCCCTATGGAGGATCATCACTCGGCTGGGGCAACCCAATGGTTTGGGTACTACTTGGTGTTGGCGGTGTCCTGTTCGCTTCATTGTTCATTATTGAGGCCAGGATTACCGAGCCAATGCTGAGGGTTAAGTTGTTTAGGATTAAGCAGTTCACATATGGCGTCGTTAGTAGCCTATTCCTATTCCTAGCCCAGGGAGCCAATGTATTCGTCCTATCACTACTCCTGCAGGCAATTTACCTGCCGCTTCACGGCATACCCTATGCCGACACCCCACTCTGGGCAGGCATATACCTAATACCGAGTAGTATTGCCAATGCAATATTTGCCCCAGTTGGTGGTAAACTACTGAATAAGTTTGGTGCAAGGGTAGTATCAACAATAGGCGCTGTATTACTTGGAATTAGCTTTGAATTACTAACGCTACTGCCAATAACGAACTTCAGTTATGTCTGGTTCGCAGTAATACTATTCATAATGGGTATTGGTTCAGGGCTGTTCCAATCACCAAACCTAGTATCAATCCTGAGCGCAGTACCGCCGACCGAGAGATCAGCCGCATCTGGGTTAAGGTCCGCGATGCAAAACATAGGCCTACTAATGAGCTTCGCAATATTCCTAACCCTAATATTGGCTGGCGCATCAACAACACTAACTCAATCAATATATAACGCATTAATAAGTGCTGGTGTACAACCGAGCTATGCAGCGAAGCTCACCTCCATACCGCCGGTCTACGCACTATTTGCAGCATTCCTGGGCTATGACCCGATAGAAACAATGATAACGCAGGCCGGTATTTCACTACCACCCAGCGTATTTAGTAACATTGATAAGTTAACATTCTTCCCAAGCGCAATAGCACAGGCAATGTCAGTGGGCTTCTACTATGCATATCACACGGCTGCAGTATTGGCAATAGTAGCCGCCGTATTCTCATACCTAAGGGGTAGGGAGGTATTTCACCACCAGGCGGTTGAGACAGTACATGCAAAGACAAGGGGTGAAGTAAAAATAACTGAGCAAGCCAATGCCTCAGACCCAATAAGAAGCAATGGTTTTAGTAGTAATAATAATGATATCAAGGCAGACCCCATCCTACGTAAGACCTACGCAGCCTATCTATTAATGAACACCGAACTGGGTGAAACCGTATTAAGTAATATAACGGATAGAGAACTCGTGTATGCCATAGCCGTTACATCAGGATTACCAAATTGGTTTATCAATTTTGTAAATAGTATCAATGACTGCCAATTCAATAGTTTAACAATAGAATCATTAGTTAAATATGTAAGCATACCGGACTGGCTGAATGAGGTTGTTAATAATTGGTTAAAAGTAAAATTAACAAACAATGGGAAGTAAATCGCCTTGATTGAGAATTAACCTCAATCTTAAATATAATCCCATAGAATGAAGTACATTATTTGTTCCTTCATCCCAGGTACTTAATTATAATATATCCTTCATATTTTCTATTTCCGTTAGCATATTACTGTCGATTTAATTACAGGCGTATTATGTTGATAAATTTATATCGTATGGTGGCTTAGTCATAGATTATTTCCTTTAATATATAGAATATTGCGATATTGAGAACTAGGATAAGTTTTTATTTCGTTGTATTGAACTCGGTTTAGATGATTGAGAATAGGAAGGATGACCATATTAGGATTGCCTCGGAGCAAAATGTTGAGGAGGGAAATAACCTATTCAATGAGGTTTACCTAATACATATTGCGCTACCGGAGATTGATTTTGATGATGTCGATACTTCAATGACCATATTTGGCAAGAAATTGTCATTTCCATTCATCATAGGTGCCATGACTGGCGGTACAGAGATTGCCGAGAAAATAAATGCGATACTCGCCAAGTGCGCCGAGGAGTTTGGTATTGGAATGTACGTTGGCTCACAGAGAGTCGCTATAGTTAAGCCCGAGACTGCCAGGAGCTTTAGGGTTGTTGCTGAGAACGCACCAACAGCCCTTAAGATAGCTAACCTGGGCGCTCCGCAGGTCTCTAGACTCAATGAGAGGGTATTAAGTGACTGGGTTTCCCAGGCAATAGACATGATTAACGCCGACGCAATAGCAATTCACTTGAACCCTGCCCAAGAGGTTTTCCAACCTGAGGGTGAGCCCTGGTTTAGAGGTGTCACTGATAGACTTAGGTTCATTAAGAAAATAGCCAATAGGCCATTAATCATTAAGGAGGTTGGAAATGGGATATCCATGGAGGTTGCAAGGACTCTTGTATCCAGGGTTGGCCCAGATGCCATTGATGTGGCCGGTACAGGAGGCACCTCCTTCATAAGGATAGAGAGCATAAGGGCTAGGGCAATTAATGAGGCAAACATATTCAGCGGTTGGGGTATACCAACAGTCTTATCTATATGCGAGGTTAGAAACGTGTATGACGGTTTCATAATAGCATCCGGTGGAGTCAGGAGTGGGCTTGATGGTGCCAAGGCAATAGCCATTGGCGCCAATGCCTTCTCAATGTCAAGGCCGCTTCTCTTATCGGCGCTTAAGGGTTATGACGAGACCAAGAAGTTCATAGATAATTTGTTCAGGGAGTTTAAGGCTACCATGTTCCTAACTGGTTCAAAAAATATCAGTGAGCTCAGTAGGGCACCCGTTGTACTTGGGCAGGACATAATATCCTGGCTAGGCCAAAGGGGCATTACATGTAGGCGAGTTGGTGCTTAGATAATACCGTCAGTGAGTCAATGAGATAGTCAGCATAAGTGTTTTATAGACGTGGGCTTAATGTGTAATTAATGAGGTATGTCTATCCAGGGAATTTCATGTCCAAAGTGCGGTTCAAGAAGAATAGGCATAGTGGTTGCTGAGACATTGACGTTTAAATGCCTTGACTGTGGATATACATGGTCACCGAACTTACCTGCCCAGGGACTAGTTAGCACAAAGGCTGGTGAAATGCATTGGACTGAGATCAAGAAGATCATGGAGGACGCCATGAACTACGTAATAAAGATACTCAACGAAGGCGTGAGTAGTTGTGATGAATTAATAAAGAAGGCCCAGGAGAATTATGGAAGGTACCTAACATCACGTGAGATCCTCAGGGTAGTAATAAACGGCATCAAAAACTATCTAGAGGAAATAAGGTACAAGGATGCAGCCAGATTTTCAAGTATAAGCATTGAATTAAACAAATGCAAGGAATTAGTGGCAAGGAAGGAATGATTTTTACTCTGACGGCATTGCGCCAGTCTTCTTATTCCTAAGCCTGGTCTTCTTCGAATAACCAGATGCCCAAACCCTCTTACTCCTTGGTATAATCTGTGGGCACCTCCTACCAGTACACCTGGATGCTATGAAACCAACCTTCTGACCAGGCGCCGCAGTCCTAGGTACTGGAGTACCACCCTTCTGGTGACTACCACCACCATGTGGATGCGCATATGGATTCATCGCCTTACCCCTAACCAATGGGTACTTCCAGGACTTGGCGAGAGCCCTATAATACTTAACTCCAGCCTTGAGCATGGGCTTCTCAATCCTACCGCCACCAGCCACAATACCAACAGTGGCCCTAGACCTCGAATCTATCTCCATAACCTTACCACTTGGTAACTGAACAACGGTAGTACTATCCTTATGAATTAGGACGACGGCATAAGTACCACTTGACCTAACGAACTTGCCACCATCATTTGGTCTCTTCTCAATATTATAGATCATGGAACCCTCGGGTATTTTACTGAGAGGAAGTATATTGCCTGGCATTGGCCTTGCTGATGCGCCCATTTCAATTAATTGTCCCACGTACATACCCTCAGCCGCGTAGTTCAGGAATTCCCTACCGTCCTCAAGTGATATCCTAGCCACGGGGGCATTAAGACCAGGTACATGCATCAACTCTTTGACAACGCCCCTAATAATGCCATTAAGCTCGGCTTCGTTAACTGATAAGTACTTAACAGGGCCCTCCCTGATCCAACTGGGGCTTCTGAATTGCGATCCGCCCCTCCCGCGTCTTTGTACCAGTATTTTCTTGCCCACGTTTAATCCTCTTGGGATGATGAGTAGTGGGTTTTTAAATATTTACATAATGGCTAAAGCGTAATGAAGGAGGCTAAAGTCCAGGAAAAGCTGGTTGAAATACGGAAAACAGAAACCCACGAGTATAGCCTAACTAGGCTTAGCAATGCTGATCTTCGTGAATTAGAGGAGAGAGGAATTGGCGAGTTAAGGGATGAATCATTTGTCCTAAAACCCATAGAGTTGATATATCTATCCATAGCTGGCTACAGGGTACTAATTAATGGCAAAGAAATCGGTGTCGGAGACCTAATAAAGGAGATCAACAACCCACATGCCTTAACCGTATACCTAGATATGAGGAAGAGAGGCTACTTTATAAAACCCGTAGTCAATGGGCCAGTAGACTTCCTAGTCTGGGAAAAGGGGAAAAGCCCAGTAACCTCGAGCCCAAGGTACATGATTAAGATGATCACCGAGGGACTCGGCATCCAGGTAATGGAACTACTAAACGTACTAAGATACAGCGAAAGCATGGGAATGCAGTTAGTCCTAGCCCTAGTGAGCTCCGAGGGGGTTATCACTTATTATAAGGCATTCACATTTAAGCCCGTTAAGGGTGATTAATCCATGGTCACAATTAAGGACATTGAGCAAGTACTAACGATGGTCAGGAACAAGGGGCTTAGGGTCATTATTAAGTTTAAGAAGTCACGAAACATGATGGCCCTGGAGAAAGAGATTAGGGCATTAAGTCCCGAGGGTAACTACGTGGCCTGGGCTTCGGCATTCCCAGCACCACCTCATCAAATCATTGATGCCTATGGAGTAGCCTCTATTGAAATTTACTGCGGGGGTGAATTGGTTAGGCAGGTGAGTGATTGGAGGGAGCTTGTTAAGGAGCTTCAGTTACTGAATGAATGCCGTTAACCGCTCTCTACAGTGTATTCCTTGCCGCCAATTCTCAACTTAATGACGACACCCCTATTATCCTGACTCTCCAAGGTACCATCATCAAGAACAGCCTCATCACCCGCACTAATCCTCATGTTGATCCTGAACAACCTACTGCCAATTTGGGCGAGGTCCTTGTAGCGAGACGTACATACATTCACATTGATCCAAGGCCACCTCCTCCTGATCTCACTGGCTATTTTGATTCCTGCACCAATACTGCCAATTACACTACCGTCAGGTCCCGGCCTATAGCCCATCTTGATTAGGGTTTCTATGTTTGCAGGGCTTACATCAAGTTCATTGAGATTTACAAAACCTATTAATCTATTGATAATGAGGAGCTCAGCCACCTTAATGATATCATTCTCAAACCTAGGCAGGGCAGGCACCTCTAGACCGAGTTCAATACCCGCATCCTTAAGAGCCTTAATAAGGTCTAGTTTACCGTTTAATTGAGTTGGATTTGTTGCGTGTATCCTAACCTCATCAATGCCACTACCAGTTAATTTCCTAATGGCATCTTCACTGGCGTTTAGGGCATGCGTGTACATGTGTATGTGAAAGCCTTGTCCATAACTATCCTTAAGGATCTTCACCAACTCAACAACTCTATCAACAACCATTATTGGATCACCACCTGTAATCGCCAGGCCATTAGACCCAGCCCTATCCAACTCATCAATTATATCATCAGGGAACTTATTGACCGGCCTATCATTGATGAACATCACATCCCTGCCAAACCTATCCCTATTGACCGGGCAGTAGAAGCAGTTCAGTGGGCATAAACCCGTTATGAATAGCACGTTCTTAATGCCCAGTTGGCACTGCATGCATCCCCTTGCGAATTCTCCAAATACTATATTGAGTTGTCTCATTCTTTGGGAGAACCCTACACTCACTAATTAACCTTACATTTCACCATTTCTTAATTTAACACGCATTGGTTACTCGGTAAAAGTCAGCAATGAAGTCTGCAGGTACCCTAGGCTTTATCAGCGGTATACTTGCCTTTATACCATACGTTGATATAGTATGTTTAATATTAATATTAAGTAGCACTAAACAGGCTTTCAAAGGCCTACAGTTATGACGCAATTTAGAGAAATGCAATAGCGGTGGTAATTTCAATAGTTAGTGTTATAATTATGGCTTTTCCATACGCCGGGTATAATGGCGTTAGTGGCTGGGCTTAGCTCTGGTCCGTTTTTAACTATGACGGCTGTATCATAAATCATAGGGCTTCTCATAGCCATATACATAATCGTAGTGATAAGCGGTTACTTTTGGAAAATGCATACACAGCACTTGAATCACCAAGCAATATGAATGAGCATTCAGACGCCTCAAGGTGGTACTGGTTGGGTTCGCTATTGACCATAGTGTTTGTCGGTGTCATACTGCTGATAGTTGCTGATATATACGCAATACTTGGCTATTATAGGCTATCTCGATGATGATGTATTTGGCAAAAGTTAGGTATTTTAAATTAATCAACTCCGTAAGTATCGATGTATAGGTTTAAAAGTACATTAATTGCTTTCCTAGTATCGACGGCATTCACAATACCCATATTCATAACCATGAGCATGAACCAAGCAACCTACGAAATAATGGTCGCACTACTGGGTAGCACGTGGCCACCGATAACGCCCTGGGGCTTCCTAACGGCAATATTCGCACACCCAACATTTGAGGACTACTTCTTCGACATGCTCACTCTATGGATGATTGGGCCGTACTTCGAATCAATGTTCGGGACCAGGAACTTCTGGCTAACCTTCATGCTCAGCGGCGTAGCCTCCGCCCTTTCGCCAATACTCTACTACGCAATGGGGACCCCAGTCCTTGTTGGTGGTTCATCGGGTGCATTGTTTGGGCTTATAGGCTTCATTATAGCCACGCCGCACAGAGGCGTGATACTGGCGAACCCAATTAACATAATAGCAATAATATTCCTACTATCACCACTGGCCTTTGCCTTTGGCATAGCCTACCTAGGGCATCTCCTTGGTTTTGTCATAGGCATCATACTTGGATACGTATATGTAAGAAAACACTAACGTTTTAATGTATTTTCGCTTCCATAATCATGCTAAGGACAGGCCTTAGATATGTACTTGTATCAATAGCTGATCCATTGATAATAGTAATGTGTGTATCTGTTGATCTTGGTATGTTAATAGTATCAATAATATTGAGGCTGTTAAATCACCATTCTTTATTTATTTTTAATTCTAGCCACGGTAATGGCAAGACTAGGATGCCGGTAAATCAACCCAAGGCCCATGGGCTCAAACTTACCTTACCTCATCTCTTCAATTCATACGGTGGCCACCGGAATAACCGGTAATTATGCGAGGACTAGGAAGGACTTAACGGTTGTCTACACGTACTCATACCCAACAGGTATACCTACTACCTAGATAGGTTAAGTGCCTTAGCCATACCGCCGAACG